>JAILLI010000006.1 GCA_024693225.1 Lachnospiraceae bacterium | reverse complement strand
GGTCGACTCGAAAACGCTCTGGGGTGATGCTTCTATGTACATCTCGGAATCATATACATCCTCAGGACGGATACCGAATGTAACAACCTTTCCAGCATATCCGCCGTCGATGAGCTTCTTGGACTTGGCGGGAGGAAGAGGTATGCTCTTTCCGGCAAACTTAAGGCTTGCTACATCACCTTCCACATCAACAGTAGCATTGATGAAGTTCATCTGAGGGCTTCCCATGAAACCTGCTACGAAGAGGTTGCAGGGCTTGTCATAAAGGTTCTGGGGTGTATCAACCTGCTGGATGACACCGTCCTTCATAACTACGATCCTGGTACCGAGTGTCATGGCCTCTGTCTGGTCATGTGTAACGTAGATGATCGTGGTTCCCAGTCTCTGGTGAAGCTTTGCGATCTCAATTCTCATCTGTACACGGAGCTTGGCATCAAGGTTTGAAAGAGGCTCGTCCATGAGGAATACCTTGGGATTACGGACGATGGCACGACCCATGGCAACACGCTGCCTCTGACCACCCGAAAGAGCCTTGGGCTTACGATCGAGAAGAGCCGTAAGATCGAGGATCTTAGCTGCTTCCTTAACCATCTTGTCTATCTCATCCTTGGGTACCTTACGAAGCTTAAGTCCGAATGCCATGTTGTCATATACGGACATATGAGGATAAAGAGCATAGTTCTGGAATACCATGGCGATATCCCTGTCCTTGGGCTCTACATCATTGACTACACGGTCACCGATCTTGAGCTCACCTGAAGAGATCTCTTCAAGTCCGGCTATCATACGAAGGGTCGTTGACTTACCGCATCCTGAAGGTCCGACGAAAATAATGAATTCCTGATCTGCGATCTCAAGGTTGAAATCCTTAACAGCCTGGAATCCGTTAGGGTAAACTTTGCAAATGTTCTTGAGTGATAATCCTGCCATTAAACTGTAACCTCCATATTATGATTATTCAGCCGGATCTTCCGACTTACGGGTCAGATTATAACAGGATGGGAAATGAATGGGAATGCCAAGGTTGCCCAAAGATTTTGAAAAGACCTGTACAATATGTCCAAACCCCTATCTGTCTTCTATGGAATCGATAGGTTTGGGTTTATTGGATTCTTCAACTGCGATCTTATCTTCTTCAGTCGTCTCCGAAAAGAAGGCGAGCTGGTTCTTGCCACGCTTCTTTGCCTTGTAAAGAGCCGTATCGGCAGCCTTGTATAGGCTTTCATAGTCCTGTCCGTCACGCGGAAAGATAGCAGCACCAATACTTGCCGTAGGTGAATACTTGGTATATGTTCCGACCGTGAAATCCTTGAAAAAGCCCGCAACTCTTCCGGCTTCACGTTCTATAACAGCTTCATCTTTCAGATCCTTGAGGAAGATGATGAACTCATCACCGCCCGTACGTCCTATGATATCGGTCACTCTGAATTCCGATCTTATCTTCTTGCCGAAGGTTGCAAGTACCTCGTCACCGAAGGCATGGCCCATGGTATCGTTGATCTTCTTGAAATTGTCAATATCAAGGACACACATCATGCAGGTCTTGTCCTGACCCTCTGCTTCAAGATATTCCTTGATCTTGTTCTCCGTCGATATCTTGTTGAGAAGGTCTGTAAGAAGATCGGTCTCTGCCTTGTTCTGGAGTTCCATGCTTTCCTTGGTGAAGCTGACCCTGTTGATGATATAGATGATTATGATAAGTGCCACAAAAATACCTATGGAGAAGAGGATCTTCATGATCATTGCTCTTGTTTCCGTATTCTCCTCCATGATACTCCTGTTTATCTGATTATCCTGTATGGTGACCACCACGCTGGCTCCGGTACGGCCTATGGGCTGATGGCACATATAACAGCCGGTCCCGTCAGGTCTTATAACATGATCGTTGCCGGCTCTTCCGGATGTTATACTCTGCAGGAATGTGGTTTCATTTCCCACATCAAAAGTAAGGGTGTCGACGACATCCTTGATATTGTCACCTATCCTGAATAATCCCGATTCAGATCCGTAGATCTCTCCCACGATACCTTCAGCATATATAAGGGCATAACTGTAAGCGGTCGATTCCATCTGCCTGGACATCCTGTCGGCCTTGTATACCATCACAAAATTCCCGCGCCACTCATCTTCGGTCCTAATCGGTGACGAGACCATGACCACGGGTCTGTCCTTGTTATCAACAATGGAAGTTGACGCATCCTTTGTGTCGAGAAGAGCTTTGAACTGTTCGGGGAATTCCGATGCATTGTGTTTGTTTCCGTATGAGTCTATAGCCTCTCCGTTGTCCTTGACGATATAAGCATCAACAAGACCGGCATGATCATCCATCAGTTTGATCAGCTCCACGGCACGCTCTCCGAAAAGATCGTCCTCTAACATAAGAAAATCTGCCGTGGCATCCGCGGAATTGACCATTCCCTCGTAGAGGCCCCTGTAGTATCCCGCAACGGAGACCGCCTGTCTGCTGACCCTGTCAAGGACCTTTGCCCTGGAATTATCCTGCATGGTCCCATTGTAATCTATAAGGGTATAGATAAGAAAAGCCATCAGAAGCACAGTAGGTATGACCCACTGTGCTGTCATGGAATTATTCTTGTTCCTGTCACCTTTTCCCATCTATGCCTCCGCCTCACCGGAAGATGATGTTTCCTCATCATCTTCTTTCTTAGGCATGTATAATACGAAGATCCTGTTAAAATATTTGGAATTGATATAGGCTGTAGCCGAAAACATTATCAATACCAGAATAAGGAGTGCCGGAAAAAACCATATGAGCACTACGGGTATGGCAGTGATAACCAGCATCAGAAAGGTGTAGGGAAGATGCCTGATGCTGATCAGAAAAGCGTTCTTGATCGTATTTTTGATCGTATTCTCAAACTGGGCCAATATAGGGAATACATAAACGAACGTCATGGCAAGTACGATCGCCATGACCCCGACTGCCACTATGACAACATTACTTATAAGGGAACTGTTGAACACCTCAGCAGTATTTCCTCCCCCGGCTATCCTGATATCCGTGATCATGATCACCACCACGAGAAGGAA
Source organism: Lachnospiraceae bacterium (assembly GCA_024693225.1). GTDB lineage: Bacteria > Bacillota > Clostridia > Lachnospirales > Lachnospiraceae > UBA2868. Next base: position 21,801 of record JAILLI010000006.1, on the reverse strand, counting down.
GAGTATCCATATAACGGTTGCCTGAACAAAATTCTCTTTAAAGGACTTGAAGTAGGATCTGGTGATATATCCTTCCTCATCCCTTGCCATCTTCAAAGTCACATAATATAAGGCGGTAGAAGCCGCTCCCACAGTCACAAGCGGTATACAGCACAAAATATACAGAAGATTGAGCCAGAACAGATCTGCCAGCCGGGACAGTGCGGTAAAAACCGGTCCCTCAAAATTAAAAATCCTACCCATTACATTAATCCTTCAGCTGCAAAATCAGCCATTTTGATTATAATTTAACAATATGAAAAAAGCAATCAAAACAGTTCTATGCTCATCGGTGTATATCTGATCCCATCCCTTGTCCTCTCATGGTCCAGATCCGTAAATCCCAGTTTGTGATAAAAGGGTACCGCATATGGCGATGAATTAACGGTCAGCACCCCCACACCTTCCTGCGCAGCCTCACTGAATGCGCATTTAAGCAGACGGGTTGCGATCCCTTGGTTATGATAATCCTGATCCACGAACAGGAGGGAAATATGCCAGTGTCTGCGTACACCGAGCATGCCGGTCATCACGTTTCCGGCATCAAAGGCACCCCAGGCACGGTATTCTCCCAGAGCGAACATATTCCTAAGCTCTTCCCCTTTTACAAAATCATGGAAGTTCTTCACTCCTTCCGGGGCGTACTCGCAAGCTTCATATATCAGAAAGGTATCCCAGGCCAGCTGCATGGCCATATCCCATTCCGATCTTCTTAAATGCCTGAAACAAAAATCCATTATTTAAAGAGACCCGAAATAAATCCGCTGATGCTTTTTCCTATATTCTTCACCGTGTTGGTGATGGCATTTTCCACTATCTTCGTAAGGTTCAGATCATTTATATCCACCTTGTTGATATCAAATGTTCCGGCCTTTATATCATCCCTGTACTTGGCATAGATATCATCCGCCTGCTCCGCAAGGACACTGTAATCTATACCCATTGCCTTGACCTTCATCATGAGGTCGATGATCTGTTTTATCTCATCCTCCGACAGGGTGACATTCTTCTCATCCATTCCCTTGCGGATGGCAGCCTCTATGTCTTCCCTGGTGTTCAGATCATTTGTGGCGATGACCGTCTTGATATAGGCTATGAGCTCTTCGGCCTCTTCATCATTGCCAAGTTTGTCTTTTATCTGCCCCGTTGTGACCAGTTCATTGAGGGAGGTATCTATAGCGGTATTTCCTACATCCTTTCCGCTCATATGCTCATAGGCCTTTATGGCACCGATAAGGGCCGCGGTACCGGAGATCGGTGAAGGAGCTGCAACCGTGATGTCCGCATCCGTAACACCGGCAGTGATAAGGGCATTCCTGTACATATTCGTTGTACAGTAATTGATGTTGTTCGTGGAGACCACTACCCCGTGGCCCGATCCGGCCGGCTTTACGAGGACGGACGAAAGGGACCTTTTACCTATGATCGCGGGATCGATATATTTGTCGAGACCGGCATGCTCCTCGGCATTTGTCGTAAAAACTATATCGTAATCCTTAAGATCTGCTTCGGATATCCCCATAAAAGCCAGTACCGTGGCTTTCTGATCCGGGGTCAGGTCAGCTCCGAAAGCGATATATCCCTTCTTTCCGGAAGTATCTGCCGGCTCACCGGTATTTTGTGTTACAGTTCCGTTTCCGTCATCATCAAACGTGATGGTCTGAGTTGCATAAGCACTGACTGTCATACCCATAAACAGGGCAAGCGTCATTATGATACATATAAACTTTTTCATCTGAATTTCCCCTCCTTATCATGATCACGGCCTATCCCGGCCTTCCGCCTCATCTTTTTACCCTGTCAGTTCACAGATCATAAGATCTCTGAACCCGACTCCATATCCTTTTCCGGTGTCATCACCGACAGATTGCCGTCCTGATCCTCGGCACACAGTATCATCCCTTCGGATACCACACCTGCAAGGGTTGCAGGCTTTAAGTTAAGAAGGACCATGACTTTTTTGCCAACCATCTCTTCAGGACTGTAATATGCCTTGATACCGGATACGATCTGCTTTACGCTGTCACCTATCCTGACCTTTGAACACAGGAGTTTCTTTGATTTTTTGACTTCCTCGCATTCGATTATCTCACCCACGACAAACTGGAGCTTTGCAAAATCATCATATTCTATCTCCGCCTTGGGCTCTACATGTATGGCTGCCGCATTCTTTTCATCATCTTCCGCTACGATACCGTTCTCTTTCTCATATTCTTCCCGCTGCTTCTTCTGTATCTTTTCCACCTCGGCCATTATATCCTCAAGCTTGACCCTTGCGAACAGCATCTGGGGATCTTCCGTTACCTTTGTGCCGCTCCTGTATATACCGAATTCGGACAGAAACTCAAAATCCCTCTCCGTACCGCGCAGCATCATAAGGATCTTATCGGCGGTCTCGGGCATGAAGGGTTTTAACAGATTGGCGCCTATGCATATCCCTTCCACGAGATTGTACATCACTTCCGAAAGCCTGTTCCTGTTGCTCTCTTCCCTTGCAAGTACCCATGGACATGTCTCGTCGATATACTTGTTAAGACGACGGAAAACCGTAAAGACTTCCGAAACCGCATCTGCCATATGCATGGTATCCATCTTCTCCTTGACGGTTGCAGCGGCAGCCGTACAGATCTTCTTCAGATCGTCATCCACAGGCTCCGTGACCCCTGTGCTGCTGACAAATCCGTCAAAATACTTGATGCTCATGGAGATGGTACGGTTGACCAGGTTGCCGAGGATATTGGCAAGGTCGGAATTGTAACGCTCCGTCATGAGCTCCCAGGTTATGGTCCCGTCGTTATCATAAGGCATCTCGTGAAGGACAAAGTACCTGACCGCATCCACCCCGAAGAGACTGATGAGATCATCCGCATATATCACATTACCCCGTGATTTGCTCATCTTCTCACCGCCCTGCAAAAGCCAGGGATGTCCGAATACCTGTTTGGGAAGCGGTATATCAAGGCTCATGAGAAAGATGGGCCAGTATATGGTATGGAATCTTATGATGTCCTTACCGATAAGATGCAGGTCGGCAGGCCACAGCTTCTTATACTGGTCACTCCCTTCCCCGTCGGCATCATATCCTATGCCTGTTATGTAGTTCGAAAGTGCATCAAGCCACACATACACGACATGCTTATCATCAAAATCGACCGGTATGCCCCATTTGAATGAAGTCCTGCTGACACACAGATCCTGCAGTCCCGGAAGGAGGAAATTGTTCATCATCTCATTCTTGCGGGATACGGGCTGGATAAAATCCGGATGGGTATTGATATAGTCAATGAGGCGGTCGGCATATTTGCTCATCTTGAAGAAATATGCTTCCTCCTTTGCACTCTTTACCTCTCTGCCACAGTCGGGACACTTGCCGTCAACCAGCTGGCTCTCCGTCCAGAACGACTCACAGGGTGTACAGTACATACCTTCATAGGATCCCTTATAGATATCACCCTTCTCATACATCTTTTTGAAGATCTTCTGTACCTGTCTTTCATGATCCTCATCGGTAGTCCTGATAAAACGGTCATATCCGATATTTAAGCTGTCGCATATATCCATTATCTGTCCGGCTATACGATCCACAAACTCCTTGGGAGTTATACCCGCCGCTTTTGCCTTTTCTTCGATCTTCTGGCCGTGTTCATCCGTACCGGTCTGGAACCAGACATCCCGGCCTTCAAGTTTCTTAAACCTTGCTATGGCATCCGCCATCACTATCTCATAACTGTTCCCGATGTGTGGTTTGCCCGATGTGTAGGTGATCGCGGTTGTGATATAATACTTTTCCTTATCCATTTTGCCAGCTCCTTTATTTCTTGCTTATTTCTCTATCAGCTTCCTGTAGATATCTCTTTTTGATACCCCCAGATCCGCTGCGACCTTCTTCATGGCCTCCATGTGATCCATGCCCTCGTTCGTATATTCATCCACTTTTGCTTTTAAGACTTTGGTGCTGTACTCTTTCACATCTATGGGACCGGTCTCTTCATCCGCACCTTCGATGACCAGGACATATTCGCCTCTGGGAGTGCAGGCATCGCAGTGATCCTTTGCCTCTTTAAGGCTCATCCTGGATACTTCTTCAAATTTTTTGGTCAGTTCCCTGCATAAGGCCATACCCCTGTCCCCCAGCGCTTCATAAAGATCGGACAGTGTTCCCTTTAAGTGGTGGGGGGCTTCATATATTATAATTGTTCTTTTCTCTTTTGTAAGGTCTGAAATGACCTGCCTGCGGCTTTTTTTTTCTGAAGGCAGAAAGCCTTCGAAGACAAACCGACTGCTGTCGATACCTGACAGGGCAAGGGCGGTGATAAGGGCACAGGGACCGGGCAGCGATGTGACCTTTATCCCTTCCTTATGACACATGTCTGTCAGCACCTGTCCCGGATCCGATATGGCGGGTGTTCCCGCATCGGTGATAAGGGCAACCTTTGCGCCCATCTTCATCTTTCCGATCAGCTCTCTTGCCTTATCATATCTGTTGTGCTCATGATAACTTGTCATGGGGACCCTGATATCAAAATGGTTGAGCAGTTTGATGCTGTTACGGGTATCCTCTGCGGCGATGATATCCGCACCACGCAGTGTCTCAAGCACTCTTTCCGATATATCCGACAGGTTTCCTATTGGGGTGGCACACAGATAGAGCATGCCCTCTCCGGTATTATCATTCATATTCAGTATCCGTAGATATCATATATCTCTTTCGTGTAGCAGTTAGGCGATTCGTAGACTATCAGGGGTCTTTCCACAGTAAGTCTGCGCCTTCCTCCAAGGTTTGCCTCGATCAGGACCATGTTGGGTTCCCGGTTGATATAAGGATGGACGAGCTTCATCCTCTTGGGTTCAAGTCCGTGCCTGGTCAGTGTTTCAAATATATCGGTAAGGCGGAAGGGCCTGTGTATGAGAAAAAGCCTGCCTCCGGGCCGCAGCATCCTTGCCGATATGCGTGCCACATCATCGAATGTGCACATTATCTCATGCCTTGCGATGGCCCTCGGACTGTCCGGATTTTTGATACCGTGGCTGTCTATCATATAAGGCGGATTGCATGTGACCACATCAAAGATACCGGCCTGGAGATAATCCTCCGTATCCTTTATATCCGCACACAGTATATTGACATGGTCGGACAGATCATTGGCGGCAACACTTCTTTTGGCCATATCGGCAATGTACTTCTGTATCTCGATCCCGACTATACGTTCAGCCTGCGTCTTGGCAGCCATGAGTATGGGGATTATCCCGTTCCCGGTACACAGATCCAGAACCTTCTCCGTGTGCTTGGCATAGGCATATCCGGACAGCAATACGGCATCCATCCCGAAACAGAACTTATCGGAGTTCTGGATGATCTTAAATCCGCACCGTTCAAGATCGTCTACCCTTTCACCTTCATTAAGCTCAATCGTCGTCCAGTTTGGATTTGCCATCTTTTTGTTCCAGTCTTTCCAGTTCTTCCAGCTCGAGCTCTTCTTCTATCTCCTCATGGGACCTTAGGTTTTTCTTATCTGTCTTTCCTTTGCGTCCGCCCTTTCCTCCGCTTCTGTCATCATCACGTTCCTTCCTGTGTCTTGGCTTGAACTTAAGCTCGGAAGTAGGATATTCGCGAAGTTCTTTTTCATCATCTATCTCCACAACGACCTTGACCAGCTGCTTGAGCACATTCGTCTCCCTGACCTCACCCTTGAGTCCGTCAGGTGTTGTAACCGTTTCCCCGATCTTGGGAAGCTTTCTGTTAAGTTCCTCATAGCTGGCAGCCTCATTCTGCAGACAGCACATAAGGCGGCCGCATATTCCCGATATCTTGGCGGGATTTAAGGACAGGCTCTGTTCCTTGGCCATCTTGATGGACACCGGCGCAAAGTCGGAAAGATATGTATGACAGCATAATGCTCTTCCGCATATGCCTATCCCGCCCAGTATCTTGGTCTCATCACGCACGCCGACCTGACGCAGCTCTATCCTGGTCCTGAAGACTCCGGCCAGGTCCTTTACCAGTTCACGGAAGTCAACCCTGCCGTCAGCAGTGAAATAGAAAAGGACCTTGTTGTTGTCAAAGGTGAATTCGGCATTTATGAGCTTCATTTCCAGGCCGTGCTTTAATATCTTTTCCTGGCAGATCTTATAAGCATCCTTTTCCTTTTCCCGGTTCCTCTTCTCACGCTCATCATCATCCTTTGTAGCTTTTCTGATCACATTCTTTAAGGGCTGGGTGACCTTTTCGTCCTCAACCTCCATGTTCGGAAGGACCACGGTACCGTATTCCACCCCTCTTGCGGTCTCTACTATAACGTGCTCCGAGCGCTTGAATTCAATGTCCTTTGGTCCGAAATAGTATATCTTTCCGGCCGTTCTGAATCTTACTCCTATAACCTTTGTCATCTTTCAGTTCTCCTTTATCGCAAGCAACAGCAGTTCCATTGCCAGCTCATAATTAACATTTGCCTTAAGCCTTTGTTTGGTCTTGTCGAGAACCCTAAGGACATTCTCGATCCCGTCGTAGGAACTGGCCATGGCATCTTCTGTTATGCTCTCTTCTTCATCCTTAAATATGAGTGCGCCTGTATCCATCGTTGCCTTGTACATCAGAACGTCCCTGTACCATATCATGATGATATCGAGAAAGTCCGTGATGTCCAGCTTGTATTCTTCCAGTCTTTTAAGTGTATCCATAATGGATGCTGTGTCAGCCTTCCTGATGTTCTTCATCATCCTTACGGCTTCATCCCTGATCCTGTCAAAGTCCTCACTTGCGGCCAGATTTCCTGCCCTGCCTATGTTGCCCCTGGCAAAAGCTGTGCAGATATCAGCCCTGTAGTCGGGTACCTGTACCTGGCTCATAAGGTATTTTCTGACGGTCGCATCATCCACGGGCCGAAGATCCAGCTGGACGCATCTTGACAGGATGGTCGGGAGCATGGCCTGTTTGGATGTCGACAAAAGCATGATCACGGCATAGCCGGGAGCTTCCTCAAGAGTCTTGAGCAGGGCGTTCTGCGCGACTGCCGTCATCTTTTCGGCTTCATTTAATATGTATATCTTCCTCAGGCTCTGATAAGGTCTTATCTGAACATCCGATACTATCTTGGTCCTTACGTCTTCAACCGACACGGTCCCCGGTTTATGCGTCACGGTTATGATGTCGGGATGGCTGCCTGCCCGGGCCTGAATACATGACCTGCACTTCCCGCACGGATCGTATCCTTCCACGGGATCTTCGCATACGAGCGCATTGGCAAATATCCTGGCTATATACTCCTTCCCGGACATGTTTTCACCCGTGATCAGATAAGCCTGACTTATCTTGCCGGAAGTCAGTGCTATGCGCAGATGTTCTTTGATATTCTCCTGTCCGATGATCGATCCGAAATTACTCATTTTTCCGTCATGTCAGTATATCAAGCAGAAGGCCCCTTATCTCCCCGACCTTGGCAAGTATGGAAAGATGATCCTTCTCATCCTTCATAAGCTCCTGGGCAAGCTCGTCGAGTGTTTCGTCCACCCGCCTGATTATACCGTAAACCCTGTGTCTTCCTTTCCGGTCAAGAAAATTCTCACGGGAAAATTTGTGGGACCTGTTTACGATCTCATTCATGAATTCTTTTATAAGGGCACGATAACGTTTCATGTCCGCGACATCCATATGCTTGGTTATCTTGTTGCCTTGCATGGTGATGTCTTCATACATGAGGCCCAGCCTCTCCTGAAGACCCTCCTCCTCAATGGCACTCATGAGGGTAAAACGGAAGGCGTCATCGGAAGGGGCGTTCACCTGACCGGTGTCCGTGGGCTGGACGGTTGGTGTTACCTGATTGACTTTAATATCCATTTTCTTATCCTCCCGGCACACTCCTCAAGGTCATCATTCTCAAATCTGTCACTGTCTTTTATACCGAGCTGCCTTATACGGTCCTCATTAAAATCTTCCGCATCGGAGAGGAACCTGCGGCACATCTCGGCATATCTGCCGTTCTCGGGAAGCCTTTCACGGTCCAGCGCCCGCTGCAGTCTTTCACCGTCATCCAGGTCTATATAGAGGGGGAGGACCCTGTCGCTTCCGAAGTGATCCCTTGTGCCCGCAAACGATTCAAGGACTCCTATGGCCAGGTAATTGTTCTTATCCGGATCTATGCCCCCGTCATCGGCTGTAAAATAATACCAGTCGCCATGAACGGTGTGATATACCTGCTCCTCTATGATCCTGCCGGACTTTTTGTATTCCCTGTATCCGTCCATATCGACAAAATGATAACTGATCCCGTCAGTCTCCCCGTCCCTTACAGGCCTTGTAGTATAACGTATGACAGGCTTAAGATCCAGTTCCCTGTCCTTTATCAGTATATTATACAGGCTGTCTTTACCTGCACAGCTTTTTCCGATCAGATAGAAGATCTTTCCCATATAATTCCTATTTCTCCATCAATCAGCCCTGTGATCTCAAGGCCTTTCTTTTTCGCTTCAAGGATACGGTCAACATCCGGACCCGTAATGGCATGTCCCGGTATGGTGACCGGGGCGCCGGGCGGATAGATGCAGACAAGATCCCCCGCTATGGCCCCTTCGGCAAGTTCCACAGGAATGCGTCTCCTGTTCTCTTCAAAAAGTGCGTCTTTGATACAGTTATCACACAGGCAGATGCCGGAGGCTTCCGGTGCCGCCATATTCCCGTCAAAGCTTCGTGCCATCCTGCGAACGATGCGTCTTCCGACCAGGCTGTCATATATCCTGCGGATGATACCCCGGGATCTGCCAAGCGGTCTTTTGGCGCTTATCTGTCCGTCAATGTTTAAAAGAGCCTGCTTAAGACGGTCAAATCCTTCATCCGTATCGGCTATTCCGGTAATAAGTATCACGTAAGAGGCAGCTGCCATCTCCACACATATACCGTACTGCTTTAGCAGCATATCCGCCAGTTCCCTACCCGAATAAGTCCCGGTCATGTCGGACACGACTACCCTTCCCATGTCATGATCAAAGGATCCTGCGGCCGTAAGCTTGCCTCGGCCAAGAACACTTAAGGCTTCGAAGGCTTCCGCCTGTCTGTAAAAGTCCTCAAGGCGCTCTGTGTAGGCCTCAAACATCCGGCTGCCCCGGGATGAAAGCATCATAACCATCTGATCTATGGATGCCATCAGGACATAAGACGGACTTGATGTCATAAATACCGGCAGCATCTTTACCACCCGTTCTCTTACCGGACAGTTCCCCTTTATATGGATAAGGGCCGTCTGCGTCATTGCCGGAAGTGTCTTGTGAACACCCGTGATCACTATATCGGCACCCGATCTTACTGCACTTACCGGGAGCTTATCGGAAAATCCCAGATGTGATCCGTGTGCGGCATCAACTATGAGAACGGCTCCCTTTTCGTGACATATCCCGGCTATCTTTTCTATGTCACTGGTTATTCCCTCGTATGTGGGACTTGTGATCACAACGGCAGTCCGTCTCTTTCTGCCGCCATCTTCTTCATTTATTTCCCCTGTCTTCTCAAGGGCCTTTTGTACATCGGCAGGATCGATACCGCCGTATATATCATAGTATGATTCCTTTTCAGGTGTAATGATAATGGGAGTGGCGCCGCTCAGCATCAGGGCATTATATACCGATCTGTGGCAGTTTGCCCCGATCACTATATGATCTCCTTCTCTTACCGAGCCATATACCGCAGCCAATATCCCGCAGGTCGACCCGTTGACCAGAAAATGCGTCTCGTCGGCACCAAAGCATTCCGCTGCCCTTTCTTCTGCCTCCTTTATAATGCCCCGGGCATTATGGAGATCATCAAGCCCTTCCGTTTCCGTGACATCTATCCCGTAAATCCCGGACAGCAGGTCATCTTCCGCACATATCCTTTTATGTCCGGGCATGTGAAAGGGGTAGACCCCGCTGTCCCTGTTTTCCACTAATTTATCGATCAGCTGCATATCATGTTCAGAATTTGTCGGTCATGGTCCAGGAAGGGAACTCTATCTCTTTTGAGACCGACCCGGCATCATCCGGTACTTCTTCATTTTCCGCCTGCTCATAGCTCTCAGCCTCCTGCGCGCTCATATCAGCCGTATCTTCCGCAATATCTTCCGTCTTTTCTTCCGCACTTTCTTCGGTAACATCAATTGCAGGCTCATTTTGCCTGTTTACCGCCCATCCCGGTATCCCTTCTTCTTCAGGGTCGGCTTCCTTATCCTGCGGCAGGGGCTGTGCGACAGCGGCAGATCCGGTCTCTTCTTCTTTTATATAGTCCCCGCTCCTAAACAGCCTGACTTTTCTGTTAAAGACTATATGGACGAACACATCCGACAGTCCCGCCACGATGAATGATATCCCTATGACCAGGAACATGGTCCTGCTTTCCGTGGTCTTGATGTAAGCAGTAACAAATCCGGCGGCTATGCACATAAGGGCGAAGATCATAACGACCAGCCACATCTCCGTGACTTTTTTCATCTTTCTGTCGATCCTCTTCATGTCAATGGAATGCTGGAGCTTTATCACTCCGTTCGCAAACAGTATGAAGCCGGCGATCACAGGAAAATATGCTTCCATCGCATCCTGCTTGGTATAAAAGAGCAGGGCCGCAAAGGCAGCCGTTATACCGTAGACAAGCTCAGGCCGGTAGTATCCTTCCGTAACATCCCTAAGACAGTAGGATATTATGGATACGATCCCCTCTATGGCAAATACCGCTGCAAGGAACCGGCATATGAAGGCGATATCGATCTGCACATAAACGATGAGTATCAGACCCGCAAGTACAAATATGGCCGACAGGAGATAATTATGCCAATTCAGCTGGTTCTCCTTCTGCTTGCTGACACCGTCTTCTATCACCTGTTTGATCTCTTTGTCCGTCTTTTTCGAAAATCCAAACATAAGCTTTCCTCCTCCTGTTCTTTAGTAACCCTTCCCTGTGCCTCCTCATTCAAGAGGAGGGCTTGCCGCTATATCATCATCCGTCATGCCTTCGGGGATCACCTGCATGTTGTTCTCATCAAGCGATGCTGCATACCCCCTTACAAGATCATCATATCTTCCGAGATTTATATCTATGACCTTCATTATACGGTCCCTGTCAAAGAGGGGCCCTCTTGTTATCTCATCTATGATCTCATAATACTGTCTGGCATATTCGTTCTTTATGGCCTTGTATCCCCAGCCGTATCTGACAAGATTTGCATATCCGACCGGAGCCTGCCTGTACATGTGTCCAATCCGCCATCCCTTCTCCTTTACCGCGGGAAGATGGGCAAGATAGGGATCTCCGAGTGCATAAAGGTCATTCAGATAGAGATCGTTGTTATAGTATTTTGTTATCCCGGGCACACTTACCAGTATGCCTCCGGGCATTTCATTATCCCTTATATCCTTTACACCGTCCTCGTTCCACGTGTTCTGTATACACAGATCGCCCGTCCTTATGAGGGACACCACATTATTAAACAAGCTCGATGTCGTAAAATAGCCGGCTCTCTCATCGGAAATGGGCGACCCGAAGGTGCGTCCGAACAGGAACTGACCCGTGATAACCGATGATGTACAGGTAAAGATAAGCGCGGCTGCGACAAAGGCTTCAAATGTCCTGTGAAATGCGGCCCCTCTGCCAAGCTCCGAAAATTCACGGTTCTTGATATCCATATAGCAGATGAGGGAGATAAAAAAGGTCACCGTAAAGTGCCGGCCCATCATAAAATCCCCTCCGATATACAGAAGGTATATCCCGTAAAGCACGGTGCCTGCCATACATACGATGTACTGGGCTTTTCTGACCGAAATGGCCGCCAGCAGCACAAAGAGCGGGACTATCAGAAGTATAGGATCACAGATCGCGGCGTTGAGATAATATCTTATACCGCGGATCAGATAATCGGTCAGGGCTATATCGGTACCCAGTTTTGCGTAGGCAGTGTTGGGAAAAGGGAAGCCGTAATAAAATGTTGCAAACAGTTCCCAGAGAATAAAAGGTGCAAGTCCCAGAAATCCCAGTCCGACCGCCTTTCCAAATGAAATACCGTCCCTCTTAAAGAGAAAAACATAAACAGCCATGGGGGCAAATATCAGGACCGCATCCATCCTGGTCATGGCGGTAAGGGCAACAAGAAGGGCCAGCAACAGCATATGCTTTGCATCATACCGTTCATGGGAAAAATATATCTTCATGAAGCAGGCTCCCAGGAAAAAGAGCATGCTGTTCTCAAGTCCGGATGTTGTATAAGAGACAAAACTTACCGAACCTATAAGGATCAGAAGAGTAAATATGATCTGTCTTCTTGTCCTGCAGAAATTCCGGACCAGTATCCCAAATGCAAGTGTTGAGAAGATGATGTTGATAAGGAGCGAGACGAAGAACATGCTCCTTATAAGGAAATAGCCCGCTGCCACAACCAGTGTGAAAAGCGGACATGAAGACGCCGTTGCCCTTTGTCCGACATTATATACAAATCCGTTCCCGTCAACGAGGTTCTTGGCCATGATATATGCATGATAACTGTCATCACTCTGCCAGGCAAGAAGTGTGATCACAATGATAAAGAGCAGAAGCGCATAAAAGATGTTTCTGTTTGATTCTTCACTGAAATAGTCACGTATTTTATTCATCTATCCACCACAATATCCGGATCCGAAACCCGGAATAATATTATAAGAGATCATCCGCCATATCTATGGCGCGTCTCATCACAACATCGGAATTGTAATGCTGCCACTCACCCCAGCGTCCCAGTCCGAATATTCCTTTTGAAGACGTATAGTCAAGAAGGGACCTTATCGCTTCCTGCTTTCCTATCGTATTTAAAGGATAGGCATAATCATTTACAAAATATGTCTTTTCCCCGCTTTCATCCTTTTCATATCTGGTAAGATTGGTCTCGGTCCAGTAACCCTTGGATCCGGGCAGGAAGTTGTGCCTTACCAGTATCCTGTGACAGGAAAGTGCCGGATCGGGATAATAGATCCAGTGGGCAGGAGTATCAAGCTTTTGAGGACAATACTCGGTAACTATACTGCTGTGTTTAAGAGAGCCTATGGCGAGGATCAGCTCGTCCGGAAGACCTATATGTTCTTCAACACCTGTCCAGGGGATCGTCACTATGATCCTGTCGGCCTTATAAGCTTCGTTCACTATCCTCCTGTCATAGTCTATGCTCGAAACCCTTTCATTGTATCTTATCCTGTCCCCCAGGGCAGCGGCCATACGACTGAAGGCTTCACCGTATCCGTATTTCTTCGGATAGTAGAAACTCGCGTGTCCCGGCTGTTTGCCGTAAGGTCTGTGGTTCTCACAGGAAAGCTTTGTCTCCTCGTATGAGACATTGGGAAGCTTCTCGAGCCAGTATGTCCCCAGGCTGTCAAGGTCCTCTCCGAACATCTTCCGGTTATAGGGGAACATATAATCCTCGGCTATTGCACTGCCAAGCTTCCATACTATCCAGTCGGTAAACTTTTCGGGCTTTACCAGGCCCGTGTTGCATCCGGCAGCAGCTATGGCATCAAGATACCTTTTCTGCTTTTCTTCGGGGAGCTGCCATATATTTGCTTCTATGGGGCTTCCGATCACGTCCCCGTAAAGATCGATGCGTGAATCCCTCTCATAACGGTCCCATTCATCCTCCGGAAGGAATCCGAACATATAGTCCGTAACCACAGGGTCCTTCACATCAAGAAAATGTCCGCCCCCGATATCAAACGCAGACCCGTCAACATCAGTGCTCCTGCATAATCCGCCGGCATCGGGACACCGCTCAAGAACGAGAAGATCATCTTCTCCTTTTTCCATGAGCCTGTTTGCGATTGTAAGGCCGGCAGGGCCGGCTCCGAGTATCAGATATTTCATAGGCAATCATTATACCATATTCCGCGGGACCTGTCAGTCGGACCAGCGATTTGGATGATCAAGGGGCAGCAGCTCTATCCCGTATCCCTCCATCTGGGGGAAATCCTTTTTCATCCTGTCCTCATCATAGGGTTCATATTCGAAGCCCTCATCGTACTCCTCGTAATAATCCTCATCATAGTCTTCCTCTTCGATATGACCTGATGCCTTGGAACTTCTCTTCTGAAGTTCCTTATATATGGGCTGGGTATACATATCCCTCGGTGTCAGCTGCTCACCGGGATCCCTTCTTCTTTTGTTCTCGCTCCGTTTCTTGTAGTTGTACCGTTTATTCTCACTGCGCTTCTTGTATCTCTTCCTCTTCTTCAGACCGGCTCTTCTTGCACTCTTGATATAATTCATCACAAGGGTTACGGCCAGTATTATAAGGAAAAGTATACCGACGATCATGAACAGCTTTTTTACAACATCAGAAACCGTGACAAATACTGTCCTGTGATCGGGCCTGTAGCTTTGGGGCTCATCCTCCGACGTGTTCGTTATGATATTTGCAAACTCGAACACATCCTTATCGGATGAGGCATAATCCAGTGTCGTCCCTCCAACCCTGTTGCCTTCAACATAGTAATCTATATTTGCAACGGCACCCTGTGTTCTTGTATCATAATCCACCTTGACATCGGCATCTTCAAATTTCATTCCCTTGGGTATTATGATACTGCCGGCCTTATTAAGAGAAAGTATCTCCCTTGAAGACCCCATGATATCAAGTTTGGTCTTAAAGAAGCTGGCAGAAGAGATATTGTATCTTGTCTCGTTTTCGGCTACGTTCAGCTTCTGAAAACTTGCAAACCCGTAATCGAGGAGCGCCGCCGTATCCGTGAACTGATAAGGGCTCTCATCCTTCATGACAACACAGACCAGCTTCATTCCTTCCCTTTGTGCACACGTGACCAGTGTCTGCCTTGCATCCGTGGTAAAACCGGTCTTGCCCCCGATGATACCTTCATATGCGTACTTCTTGCCCGGCAGCATTTTATGATGGTTCTCCTGGGGTCTTTGCTCGTCTGTTTTATTGGTCGAGGGTATCGTGTATTTTGTCGTACCCGCGATCATCGACAGGGTCTCGTTGGAAAAAAAGGCCGCGCCTATCCTGGCAAGATCCAGGGCGCTGACATAATGATCCGGGTCGGGAAGGCCGCTGGCATTTGCAAAATGTGTATCGGTACAGCCAAGCTCGGCTGCTTTTTCATTCATCATGCCGACAAAACCATCAAGGCTTCCGCCCACGTGTTCCGCCAGGCCGTAAGCAACCTCATTTGCCGAGCCAAGCAAAAGCCCGTACAGGCAGTTCTCCACCGTCAGCTCTTCACCCTTCATTATGCCTATACGCGATGATCCCCATTCGGTATTGTCGATGGCCTCATCGGAAAAAGTCACCACTTCATCCATCTGACAGTTTTCCACAACGAGAAGAGCCGTCATGAGCTTGGTGGTACTTGCCGGGTAGAGCCTCTCATGTATGTTTTTGCCATAGAGTATGGCCCCTGTATCGACATCCATGACAATAGCCGACTCGGTACCGTTCTGGGGTCCCTTGGGCCAGACCGAAATGGCATCCGTCTCAACGGGCAGCTGCTTCCGCCCCTCCCACTGTGCCGTATATTCTTCGGACGGCAGTGTATCCACCGCATGAACACGTATGGGTGACGTTATCACAAACAGCATGATCAGGGATAATGCCGGAAGTATTCTGTTGATCAACACATTTTTGCACATACTAAACTATTTTATCATAAAACAGGGAGAGTGCGTAGCCACAAGCTTACGCACTCTCCCGTTCATGATCGAAAAGGCCCTGTTCCGACCCTTATACGATCTCGTCTGTTGTACCGTCTTTCTTTACTATCTCGATCTTGCATCCGAAACCTATGGTTGCGATCGTTGCGGCGATAAAGGCCCAGGGTGCCGCAGCCAGTGAGACGATCCCGCCGATTATCCCTATATTGACCGGGAGGCTTAATACCACTTCCCCGTCCCTGCTGATCCGGATCCTGTCAACATTGCCTTCCTTAACCTTGGCTTTGATCTTTTCGACGGTCTTATTGACCTTGTCGCTTTCTTCACCGTTTTCGGGGCTAAGGAGCTTTACGGCTTCATCCACATCTCCGTCTGCCGAAAGCAGAGCTTCCTTTGCTGCTGCATATTCAACCCCTGTAAGTTCCATTACCTTTTCTACTGCTTCAAGTGTGATCTGCATGATTTTCCTCCTTTTTATCAACCTTTTACTCTTACTCCGACAGCCTGACCGGTCAGGCTGCTCCTGCTGCGATCCCTGTTATCCCCGCTATCAGTATGACAGGCAGGGCGATAAACAATAGTCCTCCAAAGATCAGGGGCAGTGCTATCACGGGGAAGAATATAAGAAATATTGATATCTTAAAGATCCCCCAGCCTACCTTAAAGGCAAGACCAAGAAGCTTGAAAAATACCATCAGGAATAATATAAAACATATTGTCGTAAACATCAGATCCACCTCCTTATTTTACTGATAATCTACAACCCTTTCCTTAACAGATCTTTGAAAGATCATTAAAATCACATTAATCTTTTTCTTCTTACGATAAGATTATAGGTCGGAGATCAGCTGTTTTATATATCCTTTACGGCATGATAGCCGTCTTTATTTTTCCGATATGGCAAATTAGGTCTTACATCCCTTTTCCTGTCAGTCCGGTGACCAGTTGTCCTGCAGGTCCTCGATCACGATATTTTCATCGACCTTTACCGCCACCTGATATTCATCCTCATATACTATCTCTCCGGGGAAGTTGGTATAAACAACATAATAGGCATGCTCATATCTCTCAAGAAGCCACAGCAGCGGATTGATCATCTTCATCATCATCTCACTGTTCTCGGTCTTGAAATAACAGATGACCTTTTCCTGTCTTTTGCATTGGGGAGGCCAGGGGAGTTCTTCGGCAAACCAGGCGTCGATCTCCTTAAAAAGTCCGACATCTTCCTCCTCCATTACCCCGTTTGTCACCATCTGGTTGAGCATACTGAATATGCCTTTGCCTGTCCTGGTATTTATCGCAAGTTCTTTTCCCTGTATCCTGCAATACTTGAATTTTGCCGCCATAAATGTACCCCCGTATTGAACTTCAGCCCATTCAAGTATGATTTTATTAGTCTTTCTTTGATAAGTCAAACCGGCACGTACATTTGTGACTGAACTGTGACAATTATAAGTGGTATAATACAGTCATCAAAAGAAATATATTGAACGAATTTAATTCGTTCATCTTGCACCGAAGGCGTATACCTTACGCAATCGTGTGCATCAATTAATTATCATAAATGCAATTATTAATCGCGTTTACGATAATACCGGTTTCGACGGGCGGCATCAGCAGAAAGGAGCAAAGATCATGAAGGAAAATGAAAAGATCATGGCTACAGACCTTGAAAACATAAGCGGAGGAATGGTCGTATATGCACAGGGGCTTCCGGAATTCGATCCGGTATGTCCATGGGAAGTAGTGGAGAACAATAACTGCCGGCTTCTCGGCAAATTTACGAACAGGGATGATGCTATCAAGTATGCCAAATCATTCGGGCCCGAATCCTATAATGCACAGGAAACGGATATAGCTACGGTTAACAGGCTTCGTCAGAATCCTCAGGGAAACGGCTGATTATCTGTATCTGTTGCCCCTATGAGTATGAAAAGCCCGGGATCAAAACCATGATCCCGGGTCTGTTATTCGGATCCTTCATCCGGCCCTGTCTGATCCGGCATCAGCAATGGGGCCTGCCGGTGTTTTTCCTATGCGGGTCTTGCAAGATAGAAACCCTGATACAGGTCGATCCCCAATTCTTTCAGGAAATCAAATTCCTCCTTCTCCTCAACACCTTCCGCAACTACCTTTATACCTCTTGTGTGGAATTCATCAACAAGCCTTCTGACATTCTTCTGCTTATCGGGAAGATGATCTATACCGGAGATCAGATCACGGTTTAACTTAACCAGCTGGGGGTTGTAGGCATCGACAACCGACATGTCGTTGCATCCCGAACCAAAGTCATCGATGGCGACAGGCATACTCTGTATGATGGTATCCTCATTTTGGTCCGGGCCGGACCCTTCACCCTTTATCGGATATTCCAGTATCTCAACAATGCCTACAGAAGATGGGTCTCCATATCTGTCCTCAAAGGCTTTTGCCTCTTCGGAGGTTAAGGTCTCAGACGGGAATGAATTGATGGTCACCTGCTCGCTGTAGCCTCTGTGCAGGTACTCCTTCATGGCTCCGAAAAAAGTTGCAATCTCAAGTATATGCAACTTGCCGAGGCCTGTGTATTTTTCGATAAGCTCTGTGACCGTCATATCCGCAGGCCTCATAAGAGCTTCTCTTGCAAAGACCGTCCTTCCGTCAGGATGGAAGATGGGCTGGAAAACATAGTCTATTGACAGGTTTTTAAGCTCGTTTAATATTTCTTTCTTCAGTGGTAAATTTTCATAACTGATCATCAGATCACCTTTTCTGTCACTTTATGACATTTATTATACCACTGCGCTTTATTAAAGTAAAGTATTAAAGAGGACTTTTTTCAGGTTTTTTTCCCGGCCTGTCCTGATCATCTTCCTTTTCCAGGCAGGAATCCACATGGATATCAAGCTGGTTAAAGGGAACTGTGATATCATTTTCCTTAAATATCCTCATGATCTCATCATACATAAAACGCTGGACCACATATCTCTTACTCTCTTCACACATAAATATGACACGCAGATCCACAGAACTCTCACTAAGGTGCTCGATCCCCTGACAGCTGGGTATGCCCTTTAAGGATCTGTTACTCTCATAGAGCTTTATGAACTCTTCGTTCAGTATCTTCCTGATACGCGGATAATCTTCATTATATGCAACCGGGATATCGTAATAGACGATGGAATACTTCTTGGACATATTGGCAAATTTCTTAAGCTCGTTATTACAGATTATCCTGATATTCTGATTATCATCCTCGTATTTTGTGGTACGCAGGCCGATCTCAAGAACTTTACCCCTGACACCGTCGATCGTGACATAATCTCCCACATGCAAAGATCCTTCCATGATGATAAATATCCCTGCAAGCAGATCTCCGACAAGGCTCTGCGCTCCAAGTCCCACAACCACTGACATGATCCCGGCAGATGCAAGGAGCCTGGTGGCATCTATCCCGAGAAGGAAGAGGCAGTACATGGCTATCACTGCTATGGCTATTACCTTGAGCAGAGATGAAAAGAGCCGCATCATGGTAACCGAACCGGGCCCGAAAGCGGAAGCTATCTGACAGGCCACATAACCCAGCATCTTCATTAGGATAGCAGCTACTATGATTATCAGGAAGCAGGCCGAAACTGAGAATATGTGGACACCCCTGTCCCATGAGGCCCTGAGTATATATAGAAATACCGAATCGCTCCCATAACGTCTTCCCTCTGCGATTATGGCCAGCAGAAAGATGAGCCCCAGGACTATGAGCCCGTTCTTTAAGACATTTTCAAACTTTCTCTCAAAGGGTATCGAAAAGATCTCAACACCCTCTTTTGACTTGTAGGAAGCGTTTGGATCGGTCGACAGGATCATGAACGATGAAATGACCAGCATGACCACAAAGGTGAATATGGCACATAATACCGATGTGGAGTAGCACTCACGATAGAGAGATATAACCGGAACGGCTGTTGCGATAAAATAATCCGCAGCCTGTCTGAAGCTTAGAAGATAACGGATCCCCTCGATGTTGAGAAAACCGTTGTAATTATCCCCAAAAGCGATATTGGGTATCCCAAGCTCATCAGCGTACTGACCCTTCATGTCCGGGATGGGGGAATAAAAGACCTTATGATCATCCTTTTCATTGTCATAGGAGAATCCCATAAGGAAACCGTCATTTGAGATCCGGTTGTTGGATAGTATGTATTCCGGCCTGGCGCTGTCGATCATCTGATCCTCGGTCTCCGGATCTATCTTAACCTGTAGGAGGCCTATATGCCGGGTGATCTCGTTTCCCCTGTACCGCCCCTTTTCCTGGTCAAGAAAATCCGTATAGCTGACAAATTTCGTATTGCCGTTATCATCAAGGCAGGTATAGTAATTCAGCTTACATCCGATAAACTGTGACAGATCTCCTTCATCACTTATCCTCGCATCCTGTACGAGCGTTTCACTCTTTCCGTTGATGATATCCCAGAATTCGTATGACTGGTCTTCGGGATCGGTGCTTAAGGCAAAGTTCCAGAATGACGAAGATGTTGCCATGGTCTTGCCGGAATCCGATATCAGGTAGATATCTTCCACATCATTTGAATTCTTCAGTTTTTCCAGGTTTTCCGAATTATTGATGACCTGTATGGCGTTGTTGTATTCGTCTTTTACGATATCCCGCTTTCCGTTATCCTTCTCGTTAAAGACGCTTATGCTTTCTGCTTCCCTTTTGGGATCAAGGTAGCTGTATCCGTTCAATTCCACTATGAAGGCCATCAGTTTTGCCCGGCTTTCATACTGAAGATCGGAGTAATCCTCAAATTTTTCCTGCAGATTAGCACTTTCTTCAACATCCTTGGAGATATCTTCTTCTATCCTCATGGACTCTGAGAATACCTCGGACATCTTCATAAGAAGCTGAAAATAGAAGGTGGAGAAAAAGAGCAGAATGGCGGCAAATATCACCACGGGAATTATCTTTGGCGTAAGAGTACGTGAAAGATACAGACCGTGATCGCGGATCTTAAAGATCCTGAGCTTCTTCGGATCCTCTCTGCTGGCTGATGATTCGGCACCTGCATGTGAGATATATGCCATAACAAGGGCCAGGAAGATCAGAAAAAGACAGATATTCCAGATGAAAACAGGAGCGATGACACTTATCATCTCCTTTAAGGGGACGGCTGCCACTATATAATCATCCTTACCGTACAAGTCGGACGAATAAGCTTTTGATGAGACAAAACACTTTGTCCCGTTAATGACAGCCCTTCCGTTAAATCCGTCTGAAAGTACATCGGGACCAAAGCCCGAAAGCGATGCCCGGTCCCCGACCAGATCAGTCCCGTCAACAGAACCGTATTTAATGACATCGGCAGAAGCATCCACGAGAAAGACCGTACCATTATTTGTTATGGCGGATTCACTAATCCATGCGGACAGGTCGTTCATCCTTTCTTTCGTATCATCTATCATTCTCGAAAAGAAAGATATAAGGATATACTTTTCTTCTTTGCCGGTTCCTGTACCCGGAATGGCTTTGCCGTATATATACAGGTTTGAACTGTGAAGAACTCCGTCATAGTCATAGGGATTGTCAACTATGATCCTTTGCTTGACCCCATCACAGAGTTCATCAAACTTTGCTCTATCAATGTTCATCTCACGGACTATATTGATCCCTACATTTTCCGGTATATCAGCCATCAGGGCCCGGCCTTCCCTGTCCGTGACAAGGATCCAGCAACAGTATGACATGCTGGATGTTGCTTTCATAAGCAGTTCGCTCTGATCCGTGACCGGCATTGATTCAAGTTTTTTAAAATTACCATACGAGTATACCCCTGCCAGATCATTAAGCATAATCCTGTTATTCGAATCAAACCGTTTTATCAGGGAATTGATCTCACGATCATTGCTGTCAAGATTTGAGATCGTTGTTGAAAAAAAGCTCTCGTTGTTACGTATCTGCGTCATCCGAAAGCTGTACATAAGATGGGACCACATCAGTATGATAAAAAGCACGGTGCTGACAGCTGCCACAGCAGGTATCCGCAAAACCCGTGTTTTTCCAGGAACATGTTTTTTTGTCTTATCCGTCATATCCGTCATATACCCGAAAGATCAGAAAACCAAAGCCATTGTCTGCCTTATCAGTATACCAC
>JAILLI010000200.1 GCA_024693225.1 Lachnospiraceae bacterium | reverse complement strand
TTGCCTGTCAGTCCTCCGACTCGAATACATAGAGGTATCCTCTGCACTCTATCTCGGCTTCTTCCCCTGCGATCTCATTACTGATGCCAAGAGATGACTTTCTATCCAGCCTTATGTTCTCCCCGCTGTATTTAAAGCCTTTAAGCGATACATTGACCATGATGTCACCGTATGGGATAAGCGATACATAGCGGTATCGCCCCTTCCTTATCACAGCATGACCCTCAATGAGCCGTATACGGTTGTTCCTGTCGTAGATATAGGCTTCCCGGTGGTTATCATGGCACAGTTTGAGAAGATTTATCGCAGAAAAAGTCTGATCGAGCCTTGTACCGGTCGCACCCAGGATATGTATGGTTCCCGGCAGGAAAAATGCTCTCTTTAAGGCATGTTCAAGATCGGTCTCATCCTTTTCCGGAACAAGCCGGTCAAGCTCTCCGGTATTCTTGCATATCTTCTCCATCTCTGACTCTGTCACGGAATCAAAGTCTCCGACGGCGATATCGATCTTATAGCCGCTCTCGGCAAGATACAGGGCCCCCCGGTCGGCACCGATGATAAACGCATTCGCCAATATGTCTTTGTGCAGCGACAGATCGCATGATCCACCTGCCACGATCACTATATCCGGTTTCATTTTTCCTCTTTCTTCTGATCACACATCAACTGAACCATTCTCAATTCAATGGCTTCTTAAAACTTGTCTAAAAATTTGTAGGCAGGTAACACTTCAATTGTCACATCGCCTTTTGTAATCATACGTTCTTCCTCGCCGGTTACAATTATAAGGCGTTGTATCCCTTCTGATCTCTCTGCGAAGGATATGAGACTTTTGATCTCTCTGTCCTCTGCGGTTTCTATACTATATGCAACCTGTATTGCGCATTTATTTTCCGGAAGATAGAAATCAATATCAATTCCCGTTTTTGCTGATCTGAAATAATACACCTCATCACCATACATGCGCTTTAAATATACCGCGACTGCATTTTCCAGAAGTGCCGATGGTTTATCAATAAGAAACAACGACAAAATACCGTTATCGTAAAAATAGAACCGTGGGGTACTTTCTTTCTCGGCAAACTTGGAGACATAGTTTCTGTTTCTGAATATAAGATATGCATTTTCAGCATAAGATGCATAATCTATCATGGCATCTGTTGACGTCTTAATTCCTGTAGCCTTTACATTCCCCGCCAGTGTATTAAAGGAGATCTCATGCATTACAGTTTCAGCTATTTTTTTTATCATAAGTCTGAGAGCCATCTTATTATTTACTTTTTCACGTTCTATAATGTCTCCCAAAAGGACCTTCTCATACACACTCTTGATATACTCTCTTTTGTTATATAAAAGCTGTGCCTCCGGAAAGCCACCATTGGTAATATATTCCTGACATCCTTTGCGGATCTTCGCAGACTTGGCAGTTGTAAACATCGCCTTTTCATCATGAGCGATCTTCTTATAATCAAGTGATTCGCTAAACGAAAAAGGCATGATCATTTTTGAAAGGTATCTTCCCCCCAGGACCCTTTCCATCTCCGAACTAAGCATCTTAGCATTGCTTCCTGTAATATAAGTATGCTTCTTTTGATCCGCCATTCTTCTGGCAAAGTGTTCCCACCCGTCTATGATCTGTATTTCATCAAAAAAATAGTATATCTCATTTGCGTCCGTCAATTCATGTGCAGTCTCAACAATGTCATTAAAATCATCCTTCGAAAAGCCCAGGAGCCTGTCGTCTTCAAAATTGATATACACTATCTGCGACCATTCACAGCCTCGTTCAACAAGTTCTCTGGCGATCTTATATAATAAGGTAGACTTTCCTGCTCTCCTAAGCCCAACCAAAATATAATTAACATTATTTTCAAAGACATAGTCCCGTTCAACAATCTCTGCATTTTGTATTATGTCAAGTTGCTCTAAAATCACCCGTTTCAATATGTTATGATTCATTTTTGTCCCCATTTATCTTTCGGCCGCGATGTTCTACGGGTATTTTATCGTTCGCGCACGATAATGTCAACAATATTTGTCCTCTTTCTAAAAACCGATACCGGTTTTCTAAATTAGACCATAAGCCAACTTTTCCTGCCTTTCCTTCTAAAGCTCATCTCTTTGCACCGGCAGCGGAATGCAAAGGGCTTAACGATGTTCAAACAACTAGCTCTTGATCTCTTCGTCTTCCATCTAAGACAGGGGGACGGTTCTTTGTTTACTTTTTGATCTGTTTGACGCCGGAGCCTGCCTTACAGGCTCTCAAGTTCCTTTAGGAGTGCTTCTTCGGATGTGATGTGGCGGCTTGTGATCCCGATGTTTCTTGCGGCCTCAACATTGGCTTCTATATCATCAAAGAAGATACATTCTTCGGGATCGAGCCCGTACTTTTTGAGAAGATGTGTGTAGATTTCGGCCTCGGGTTTTATTGCACCCGCCTGGTATGAGACGACCCCGCCGTCAAGGAGATTGCGGAAAGGCAGCGGATCGGTATGTTTTTTGAAAAGATATTCGGAATAGTTTGAAAGGATGTAGATGTTATAGCCCTTCTTCTTAAGCTCTTCCATCTTCTCCCATACGGCTTCCCGCTCCGTTGCCATCCTGTCATTTCCGTAAAAAACGCGCCGGAATATATCGGCATCTTCCGGATAAAGGGTGCAGTAATGCCCGACAAGCTTATCGATATGTACTACCCCTCTGTCAAAATCTCTCCATATGGGATCTTCAAATATCCTTTGGCCCACCTCTTCGGCCTTGTCATCTGACAGGCCGAAATCTTCCATGAGCATTTCCTTCCAGCGGTATCCGATGAGGACACCGCCGACATCAAATATAAGGTTTTTTATCATTTCCCGTACTCTGCTACTTTCAGGTTTCTGTCAGCGCTAAGGTCAAGCGGATCGGCTTTTTCCTTATCCCTGGTAGTTTTCTTTAAGAAATGCAATGAAATCATCTGCCGGAACCGGCTTGGAATAATAATAACCCTGTATGAATTCCACTCCCATATCCATGATCGCCTTCGCCTGATCCTCGGTCTCTATCCCTTCGACTACAACACTCATGTTCATCTTGTGCATGATGTCCACCATACCTGTCAGCACGTGCTTGGTCTTTTCATTTTCAAAAAAGCCGTTGGTAAAGGTCTGGTCGAATTTGATTATCTCCACGGGCATGTTGACGAAATAGTCTATGTTGGACCGTCCGGTGCCGAAATCGTCAAGAGAAAAGCTTATCCCCTTGTCGATCAGCCTGTTCATGTTCCGGATCATGATCTCCCTGTTCTTGGCGGCTGCGGTCTCCGTTATCTCAAGGTTGATAAGGTGGGGATCGATCCCGTACTTCTCAATATAATCAAAAACAAATCTCGAGGGATTCTCATAATCAAACTGGGCGGCCGAAATGTTTACCTCAACCTGTTCAAGGCCGTATTTCTGGGCCTTGCCGCCCGAAAGGAAGATACAGACCTTTTCAAAGATCCGTATGCCTAAGGGGATGATCTGACCGTTTTCTTCCGCCACCGGTATGAATTCTACGGGCGGCACGATCCCCCCGCTCTTTCTCCTTATACGGACAAGAGCCTCTGCCACGTTAAAGCGCTTCTCCCTGATATTGTAAAATGGCTGGAAGAAAACCTCCACTCTGTCTTCTGCAAGAGCTTCCTCTATCATATCCCTGGCTCTGGTCTGCTCACGCAGGTCCCTGACCAGATCCTCATTCGCGACCATTATCTCCTCTTCGCTTTCAAGATACGTATGCAGAAAGCGGAAAAACTCGTCCGGCCCGCTCATCTGAAGGCTGTCCGGTATCAGAAGATAGGTCCCGTTCGCGGGAAGGTCGGTGACATTGTCCTTCTGCATCTTGATATTGGCGGCTCTTTCAAACATGCGGTCCGTATCTTCATAGACCACGCAGAAGGTATCATCATCAATGCGGAACGCGGGCTCGGGGCCAAGTGCGACAAGGGCTCTTGCCGTACGCATGACGGCATCCCGTTCCATGTTGTAATCCACATAATTGGTCAGATAATGGATCTTTGCGGTAAACATCGAAAACCGCTTGCCGAACTTGTATTTATCACGGACATAGGCCGAAAGGGCATTGGTTGTAAAGAGCCCCGTAGTCCCGTCAATGAATTCACTGGGATTTTCAAGCTGGATATAGAGGATGACCATACCGAAAGCAGATGCAAATCCCACGAGCAGAAGCTGCGGCGCGGCAAACTGTATGGCTGCAGCCAGAAGCCATATCCCCTGCCACAAAAGCATGGCCACAAACCTTCTTCCGGGCATCTCTTTTCTGTAAGCTATAGTGGTCGTTATGGTTGACAGGATATATATGGCAGACAGCAGATATGCAACGGATGTTGACGGTCCGTAAGAAAATACGATACGTCCCTTTGCTTCAAATCCGATCGGCAGCACGAACATGAGTATCTCGCCAACGGCAAAGATCAGATGCGATATGAACCTCACATTCTTTGCCCATTTCCTGTCCCTCGGGAGCAGGCTTGTGGAGGCATATACATATCCGAAATATCCTTGCATGACCAGGAGCATGATATAGATCTTGCATACGATCCGGGTGATCAGGGGGTTAAATCCCGAAAGTACCGACTTGTTGATAAGAACGATCGACAGGATATCGAATATCAGACATGCAAAACAGGCGCAGATGGCACGGAAAAACAGCTTACGATTCATAAGGTCAAGTTTCTTTTCACGTAAAAACATGACTGTTATCGTAAATATTATGAAAAGCGCACAACATTGAAGTTCAATGTTCATTCCGTCATCCTCTTGACCTTATCCTGCATAAGAGGTTCCGTCCTCTTACGGGTCCTGTGCCGCCGGGTCACTTCCGGGCACAGATACCTGAAATACAGATTAATAGTGAACTGATCTGATCCGTTCACTTTGCGCCGATTGTGCATCAATTTACTATAACATATGCAGGCCCTACATTCAAACGTGCATTCGGGCTAAATATTGGTATCTTTATGATAATGTCACCCTGCTTGCATCAAACAGGCATTCAGGCTTGCATCAGAACTTGCATTGAAATAATACATTTAAAAATACATTGAAAAATACATTGAACACTACATTCGATCATGTATTTCTATCGTCCCAGCAAAAAGACGGCCCTCAGACCTTCTCTGGGCCTTTGTATCGGGTTTTTCCCACGCTGCCCTTGCCGTATTCTATGGCCGATACGGGGCAGAGGTTGATGCAGGCCATGCAGTGGGTGCATTTTTTTCCCCATACGGGCTTCTCCCCGTCAAAGCTTATATTTCCGTAGGGACACAGGCTTTCGCATTTCCTGCAGGAAATACACTTATCCGTTACACGGAATTTCTTCGTTTTCATAAGGAGCGGATAATAAAGTGCGCAGACAAGGTCGGTAAAGAACGCTTCCCCGGGGATCTGTTTTGCGGCAGGCAACGGGCCCTTCCTTTTTATTATGGCGGACAACCTGTCTATGACCGGGACGGCCTCCTTTACGGTCTTCCTGATCTCCTCTTCCGATCTCATCTTAAAGTGTGCTATGTAGTTCTGCGGCATGGCCACCTGGGCCGTGCCCATATATTTAAAGCCCTTTTTGGCGGAAAGCCTCCTGTTTGTCGTCGGGGCCGCACCCATGTAGCTGGCAGCGGTTATGATAAAATATGCCCTTATATCCTTTGGAAAAGACGCCTCTTTGATAAAGTCGGTCATGGCCCTTGCAGTGGTCGAGACATAGCAGGGCGCAACGAAAACATATGCTTCGTCTGCCGTAAATACCGGCTGTTTGCTCCCTTTAATATATATTGATATATCTTCCGCCCTGTCGTCCGTGGCTTTTGCAATCCTTTCGGCAACAAAGCGGCTGTTTCCGGTTCCCGTAAAATACAAGACCATCTTCTAACTCCTTTTCGGATTATTATTCATCCATCTGCTATCCCGACGAGGCTTACCCCACATTCTATGTGGTTTGCTCCCGGCGAGGGTTTCCCCACATTCTATGTGGTTTGCTCCCGGCGAGGGTTTCCCCACATTCTATGTGGGGTGCTCCCGGCGAGGGTTACCCCACATTCTATGTGGGGTGCTCCCGGCGAGGGCTAGTAGGCTGTAGGAAGTTCATCAGCATATATTTTATATTATACCTTGTCTTCCATAATATGGAAAACCCTTCGTTTTACAATTTCTTTTGCTTTTTGACCTCATAATTATATAATGTAAACAATTTATTATCGGAGGTTATTACATGTCACAGGATGAAATAGCTGCCGGCGAGAACAAGATGGGGATAATGTCGGTAAACAGGCTGCTGCTTACCATGTCCCTTCCCATGATGGCTTCCATGCTGGTTCAGGCCCTTTACAACATAGTCGATTCCATATTTGTTTCCCGGATCAGCGAAAATGCCCTGACCGCTGTTTCGCTTGCTTTTCCCATCCAGTCCGTTATGATCGCCATGGGCGCGGGCATGGGCGTGGGCGTCAATGCCATCCTTTCCAGGTCTTTGGGGGAAAAAGACTATAACAGCGTCAACAGGTCGGCACTTAACGGGATCTTTCTTTCGCTGGTCAACTATATAATATTCGTATTCGTGGGTATCTTTGCCGTCCGCCCCTTCTACATGAGCCAGACGTCAGACCCCGAGATAATAGGCTACGGCACCGATTATCTGACCCTGGTGTGCTGTCTTTCTTTCGGGGTCTACTTCCAGTTCATATTTGAAAGGCTCCTTCAGTCCACGGGCAGGACCTTTGCCACCATGATCACGCAGACAATGGGCGCCGTCATAAACATCATCCTCGACCCCATATTCATATTCGGGCTGCTGGGCATGCCTGCCATGGGGGTTAAGGGAGCGGCTCTTGCCACCGTTATAGGACAGATCGTGGCCGCCACCTTCGCCTTTATCTTAAACCTTCGTATCAACACCGACATAAGGCTCAGGTTTTCGGGCTTTAGGCCGGATCCGGATATAATAAAAAAGATCTACTCTGTAGGCCTTCCTTCCATCATCATGCAGTCCATAGGCTCCATAATGGTCTACGGTCTCAACAAGATCCTGATCGCATTTTCTTCGACCGCAACTGCCGTATTCGGGGTTTATTTCAAGCTCCAGAGCTTCGTCTTCCTGCCTGTTTTCGGCCTTAACAACGGTATGGTCCCGATACTTGCATATAATTACGGGGCCCGGAGGCGGGACCGGATGACAGGCACGATCAAATACGCCATCATATACGCTTTTATCATAATGTCTGCGGGAACTGCGGTTTTCTGGATATTTGCGGATAAGCTGCTCATCCTCTTTGCCGCATCGGATCACATGATGAGCATGGGCATCCCGGCCCTTCGCATAATAAGCATCCACTTCCCCATAGCCTCTTTCTGCATAATCATAGGATCGGTTTTCCAGGCCCTGGGAAGGGCTGTTTACAGCATGATCAATTCTATAATGAGGCAGGTCGTGGTCCTTCTTCCGGTCGCCTATCTCCTGAGCCTGACCGGAAACGTCAACAACGTGTGGTGGTCTTTTCCCATTGCGGAGATCATGAGCTTTACAGTGACAACTCTCTTCCTCCTTAAGATCAACCGGGAGATTATCAGTAAGGTGTGATATGCCGTGTGGGGTTTCCGGAACCTCTACAAACGACAGATAATCCTCGCCGGGAGCATCCAATGTGGAAAGATAATAACATGAACCCGGCAAGTGGTTGGCTTGCCGGGTTTTGAATTAAGGGAGGTTTACATATGAAAAAGAGTTTTGGCTTATTTTCTTATGTTCACTTTATTTATCGTCACGTATCGGCGAAAATGTTACCCCTTTTTTGAAATTTCTTGAGATTTTTTGAAATTTTTTCAAATTCCCTTAAAAAAAGCCTTTTCTCCCTGTCACAAACATGTATCCCCGTATTCATTCTTATGTTATCATTACAGTGAACAATAAAAATTCGCTCACTTTGCATCAATTGCGAGGCATCGCAGATGCCCGGCCGGATCCGGCCGGAGTTTGGCAGGACTGAAAACTGTTCAGTATATAAGATGATTTTTTACCACTAACTCTGTTTTATGGGGAAGATAGAGTTCTTAAACCCCGTTAGAAATGTAAATCCGGGGATTATATAACAGGAAGGAGAATGCTCAAATGATGAAAAAACGGATCGGGCTGATCGCAGACATCCTTATGTTCGCCCTGCTTGTGGCGCAGATGCTCTACGTTTTTACGGGAAATAACGTGCATGAGATCCTCGGGATCGGTTTTTTCATCTGTCTCATCGTTCATGTGATCATAAAGGGCTGGTGGTTTTCGACCCTTTTCAAAAAGGGGCGGCCGGCATCCAAAAAAGCCTTTGATACAGTGACCGCTCTCCTTCTCCTTTGCATAATTGTGCTTATGATAAGCAGCATGGGGGTATCAAGATTTCTTTTTCCTAACTTCGTCTTTTTGGGAAGTGCCGCCCTTCACCGCTATCTGGCGACCGCTGTCCTTACCCTGGCTGTGCTTCACGGCTCAATGGTCGGCATACGGCGGGCCCAAAAAAAGAAGACCGCCGTGGTACTTACAGCCCTTGCATGCATTCTTTCGCTGTCCTTAGGCCTCTTCGGGGTCCCTTACATGAACCGGCACTTTAAGGCGGTAAGCATAGATCATCAGGCCATAGTTTCGGGGGAAAAAGTTGATACCAAGGGGACAAAATGCCTTGCCGTATATTTTACAAGGGTGGGAAATACGGATTTTGAGCCGGATGTGGATGCCGTCTCCGGGGCCTCACTCCTGATATCGGACGGGGAGCTTTACGGCAGCAACGCTCTTATTGCAGATATGGTCTCGGACATTCTCGGCTGTGATAAGGCAGCGATCACACTTACCGGCGAAAAATACCCTTCGTCCTACAATGACACGGTCTCCGTTGCGGGAGAAGAACTGCTCTCACAGGCAAGACCCGCCACAAAACCCATTGACGTATCGGGATATGACGACATAATACTGATCTATCCCCTCTGGTGGAATTCCATACCCATGCCGGTGGCTTCCTTCCTTGAAAACAGCGACCTTTCCGGCAAAAGGATCTTCCTTGTCTGCACCCAGGGCAGCAGCGGATACGGAAGCAGCGTTTCCGAGACAGAGGCCCTGACATCCGGCGCATCGGTAACAGCGCTTACAAGCATATATTGCGAGGATATACCGGATGCTAGGGACGAACTATATACTCTCTTACAGGCCGTCTACGAAAAAGGGGAAAAATGAGCCGGCCCTATCTTAGGACCAGCTCCGTTATCCCGGGATTTGAACCCGGAACTATGCTCTTGACCTTCTCTTCCCTGCCATAGGAAAACTCATCTTCTATGGCTTCCCTTATCCGGGTCCCGCCGTGATAACCGTGGATGAGGCGTATCTTGTATACGGAACCGGATGCTTTTCTGACTTCACTTTTGACTTTTTTTATGGCTTCCTCGACCCTCAGGCCGTGAAGATCGATCTCAATGATACCCGATGTAAGATTCATGTCAGACCCCCGCTATCTTTTTAAGACTATTTTCATCAACCGGAAATGATGCCGAGTTCATCTTTGCCGGATTTGACTTTACCGCCTCGTATGACCGGATCAGTTCATCTTGAGGGATACCGGCCGTATCAAGGTTTGTCCTTATAAAGGACGTCAGATCGTCAAGTCCCGAAAAACCTGCCAGATCCACCAGCTCGTCCCTTTGATCCTTTGGCGCCGCCTCAAGAAAAGCCGGAAGGAAATGCCCGACCGCCTTACCGTGGGGCAGGCCCAGATGGTAGGTAAGAGAATAGCTTAAGGCATGGGGAATGCTTGTCCCGCTCTGGGCTATGGACATACCGGCCATGGCGGATGACCGCATGAGCAGGGCCAGATCCTCTTTTTGAGGCTCTCTCTTGCCCTCAAGGATATCCTTTGTTCTGGCCCAGAGCCCAAGGCCGGCCTTTGCCGTCATCTTCACGTAGTCATCGGCTTTTGAGTTAAGTGCGCTCTCAAGTAAGTGGGCCAGGGCGTCGACTGAGCTGTTGACTATCAGGGTCATCGGCGCGGATGCCAGATATTTTCCATCGATCAATGCCAGGCTGGGGAAGACCTTATGAACCATGGATATCTTAGTCTTTTTGTCGTGACGCGTAAGTACCGATACTCCGGTCACTTCGGATCCTGTCCCGCATGTCGTGGGAATGCAGACGACGGGAAGGGCCGACGATGACCGGGACTTGTCATACAGATAATCAAGATCGGCCTCGGGATGGTAAAGAACAAGGGCTATGGCCTTGGCAGCATCCATGGGGGAGCCGCCGCCTACCCCGATGACCAGATCGATCCCGGTCTGCGCAAAAGCGTCCCTTGCGGCAAAAATCGTGTCTGTTGAAGGATTTTCCTCCACATCGGAAAAGACCTGATACTTTATCCCTTTCCCGTCAAGGGCTGCCACAAGATCATCAAATGACCCGTTCAGTTTTGCGGACCTTTTTCCCGTAACTATGAGTGCGGATGATCCCAAGGCAGCGATATCACCGGCATGAGCTGCCACACATTCATCCTCATCAAAAACCTTAACCGGCATATAGTATTTCATGACAATCCTCCGGGCTTTTACTTATATACGATAACAGCGACAAACTCTACTGTCTCATCTGATGCGTTCTCAATCCCGTGTCCTTCCCCGGGCGGGCATATCATGACATCTCCGGCGCCAACTTTCTTCACAGTCCCGTTGTCATTGTAAAGGGCTTCGCCTTTTATCATGTAAAAGAGCTCACTGTCCTTCTCGTGCACGTGGAAACCTATGCTGCATCCGCTCTTTAAGGTTATCTTCGAAAAAAGACGGCCCTTGTTGCACAGCTCCTCGTCACCCGTTATGAAATGCGCGATCTCCACGGTCCCCTTGCCGTCTCTCATATGCTCCCTGTATTCGATCCTGCACTCTTCTTTCGTCCTTATCATATGCCTTCTCCTTTATATCCTGATCTGCCTCCGATCCGGCCCTTTGCATCCTCTTCGGGATACAGATAAGCGTTTCACAGCACTATCCGGCTACCGGATCATTTCATATACGAAAAACTTATATCAAACCCCTCCTCTTGTCAATCGAAGCTTGTCAATCGGGGATAGTTTTAGGTATTAAGTATTCGCGATTTTATCCGATATATTAAGTAACGGTGTAGAAATACGACCGGTCGGCAGGGAAGCCGAAAGCAGCAGGGAAGGATCCCGATCTTAAACAGCGAGGCTATGGAGCAGCTTTGCAGGCAGTGCCTAGAGGGATCTTAAATGCTTTCAATTGCCAATAATCTCAGCGCAATGAACGCGCAGAGACAATTCAATATAACCGGAGCTTCCATTAAGCAATCGATGGAAAAGCTTTCTTCCGGATACAAGATCAATCGTGCTGCGGATGACGCCGCAGGTCTTACAATCTCCGAAAAAATGAGATCACTTATAAGGGGCATGAACCAGGGTTCTGATAATATTCAAGACGGGATTTCCGTATGCCAGATCATGGATGGCGCATTGGCCGAATCGCATGAGATACTGCACAGGATGACAGAACTATCCGTTAAAGCTTCCAACGGCACGCTGTGTCCCGAAGACAGGCAGGCTATCCAGTCTGAAATGAACCAGCTTGCAGCGGAGCTTAACAGAACCGCCGAATCCACGACGTTTAATACCAAACAGCTTCTGGCTCCCGTTGATCTGGAGCTTCTGCCCGAAAACCCTAACGGCGGAAAGGCAGATATAGTATTTGTTATCGACAACACGGGAAGCATGGGCGGATATGTCAATAATGTCATCAACAATCTTACGTCCTTTGCCGACGGGCTTGCAAACTGCAGCGTCCGCTACGGTGTCGTCGAGTACGGTGATACAGGCAGCATATACAAAAAGACTGCATTTACATCATCTCCTTCAGAAGTTATAAACACACTTAAAGGTATCGTTTGTACCGGTGGCGGGGATGGTCCAGAGATGGCTCTTGAAGGAGTAATGGATGCCATCAATTATCCCTTTAGGAGCGATGTGGCAACAAAGGAGATCATCCTTGTTACAGACGCAGACTATCATGTATCGGGGGATGGCACGGCATATCATCACACGACAGAAGAGGTCGCCCAGGCTGTATCAGACAACGGTGTACGCCTGTCAGTGGTTACGAGCAGCGGATATATGAACCTCTACAAAAACGGGATCGCTAACGGATCCGTATTGAACCTGGCCTCTAATTTCCATGATTCGATCATGAGCCTTGCTTCCGATATTTCCGAAGCAGCAGGTGAAGTTATACATAAGAACCCTGAAGACATCTGGATCCAGATGAGCAATGTTGTAAATGACGGAATGACGATCCATACATATAATGTTACGGCAGAATCCCTTGGTATTGCCGATCTTGATTGCACAACTGAGGAAAGTGCAAGAGGATGCATGGAGAAGATCGACATGGCTCTTGCCAAGGTTTCTGAGATAAGATCCAATATCGGCGCCGAGCAGAACCGACTCGAGCACTCATATGCTAACAACAATAACAAATCCGAGAACATGACTGCTGCAGAAAGCCGGATAAGAGATACAGATATGGCGAAGGAAAT
>JAILLI010000194.1 GCA_024693225.1 Lachnospiraceae bacterium | reverse complement strand
ATACTGGTTTCATCAGTACCGTCAGCAAGGCGATACAAGCGTTTAGTACGCTCTTTATCATGCTGTGGATCCTCTCCGCGCCTCAGCTTAACATAAAGGTCATAAGCAGGATCCCCTTCAAAGTCTCTGGACAGATTACAGAAAATATCCATCCTGAGGCCCTCCGCCCATCTTTCGGGCAGATATTTTATGAGAGCCTGGCGCCACCGTACCAGTTCATCCTCAAGACCGATTATGGTTTCGACCATCTCATCGGTGAGCCGTAGAAAATCATCAACAGTCTTACAGGTGTACTCACAAGGCTCCATATACTCCGATGAATGATCCTCATAATCTTCAGATATCTGGGTTTCATCAGGAGAGCTGATGTCAAACGGAAGCTCTTCCGGCACATTGAAAAATTCATCATCAGGCACCATGATCACCTCCCTTTGGAGCTATAAGGGCGTTGATACTGGATTCACGGAGGCGGTTGTTTTCGCCGGGAAACAGTATCAGATGGCAATGATGCATGAGGCGTCCTATAAGGGCGGCGGTCATCTGTTCATCGTAAAGCACGTTGACCCATCTGGAGAATTCGAGGTTGGTGTTAAGTATCACGACTTTCTTTTCATGTATCTCGGAGAGATAATCGAAAAGGAGCTGTGCGCCGGTCCTGTTGTATGGCACATAACCGAATTCATCAAGGATAAGGATGTCAGCTTTGTTGAGCTTTTTATAAAGTGAGGAAAGCGAACTGGTCTCCTGCGCCTCTGAAAGGCGGTTTATCAATGATGCCACCCTGTGGAAACTCACGGGGATACATTTATTACAGGCGGCCATCCCGATACAGATGGAAAGCATCGTTTTCCCGGTGCCTGTCCCACCGTACATGACAAGGTTGTTCCCTGCTTTGACAAATCCAAGCTCCTTCAGGTAGTCCATGGTAACATCAGACGGGAACTGTACCTCTTTGGCATCAAACTCCGGGAAACCGCACTCATACGGGAACCCTGCCGCATTTATGTACTTGGATATACGGCTTGTCCTGCGGTACTTTATTTCATCCTTGAAAAGGTTGTACAGATACTCCTGGTGCGTTTCACCTTCCTGCCGCATGGCGTTTTCCACAAGGTTGGCTGAGAGTCTGAGCTGCTTGCAGCAGGCTGCGATTTCATTCCTGTAATCATCCATTGGCGGCACCTCCCTTCAGGGCGGCATCGTATGCGGACAGATCCACAGGTATCGGAACCACAGCAGGCACTCTTTCCTGTGCAGGAAGGGGCGGCAGAAGCGGCACATCCGAGTACAGCCTGCGGTATAGATTCTGAAGGCTGTCCGGATCTTTGACCTGATAGGTCAGAGCCTGGGTAACAGTGTTTACCGCACTATCAAAACCGGTGCGCTTTGTCTGCTCTGCAAGGATCTTTAAGATCCTGCTTCTGTCAAATGAGCTGCAGCTTTTTACAAACTCCTGCATGGGAGCCGGCATCATATCATATATGCCGCTGTTAAACAAGGAACGAGGTTTTCTCGATATCTCCGTAAGATATGGTATCCAGTCCATGGATGACTGCTTATGGCCGCCATAGAGCCTTTTGTGGGTGACTATGTGGTGGTGCTCCATACCCATCACGATAACCTTGTCAGAGGTGATCTTAAGCCGTACACTGTCGCATGCATGCTCCGGCGATACGGAATACTCGTGCCTGCCCTCCTCGAGGGTGAACCGACCCCATTTGTCCGTGACAGCAGTCTCATACCTGGCACAGTCAAAGTCATTGTCAGGCAGGGGAAGAAGAACTTTCTTATCTTCTTCAAAAAGGGCTTCTATGGTTGTGTCCTCGTGGCGGTAGTGCCCGCGGTCAAAGTCCTCATCAGACTCCTTGAGGAGTTGCCGGTTATAATCCGAAAGATTTATAAAACGGGGGACCGGCACCAGGAAGTTGTTCCGTGAGTAATTCACCTTATTTTCAACGTTCCCCTTTTCGTTTCCGGAATCGGGATTCATGAACTTATAGCGGAATCCGTAATGGGCACTGAAACGGAGAAACTTATCCGTCAGGGCGCGTTCATTATTCTTCAGGATTTTTATGACAATGGCCGAGGTGTTATCGAACCATATCTCCGTAGGGACACCGCCTATATGCTTGAATATAGCTATCATACCTTCCATGAGGCATTCGGCGTTTTCTCCGTACATCAACTGCGGGTACCCGGCATTGCTGTAGGGGAAGGACAGTACGAGATATTTGCCCTCATGCTCAAGGCTGTTCTCATAGAAATTCGCAGCACCGAAATCGGCCTGGCATTCCCCGGGGTGATGTATGAGCGGAATGAATCCTTTTTTGTTATCAAGGTGCATCTGCTTCTTTCTGTATGCCACATACTGTGCCACCAGACGGTAAGAGCAGTTGAAGCCTTCGACTTCCTTTTCGAGCCTTTTGAAGACTCTGTGAGCCGTGTGACGCTGCTTACGGGGCGCTTTCCTGTCCTCCATAAGCCATCCGTCTATGACAGGCTTAAATGCGTCCAGCTTGGGACATATGGCTTCCGGATCCTCAGGTTCCGGTTCCTGAAGGTTGAAATCAGTCTGATCAAGATATTTGACTATGGTCTTCCGATCATGACCGGTTTCCTCAATGATTTCGGCAATACTTTTGCCTTGCTCATAATAGAGCTGTCGGATAGAATATACTTTATCCATTGCAAGCATTCTCCTTTCTTCCTCCTTGGATTATTGTCTGCAACAACAGTCACAAGGATATGGGATTTTGGGTATGTCTGCAATGGATGTTTGATATCTCTCTAAACCCATGTATAGGGGATCAGATATGGGCTTGGAGAGGTACCAAACGTCCCGGTGCAAAAATAGGGAATTTCCTCATGCAACTTTCGGTAAATCGTTCTGCAACTT
>JAILLI010000182.1 GCA_024693225.1 Lachnospiraceae bacterium | reverse complement strand
ATTTTGTAGCAAGCTTGAAACCCTTCTCCATGGCCTTCTGCATTTCTTTCATCTTATCAACATCATCCCCGGCAAGCGCACATGCAAAATCAAATAATCTTTGGGATGTCTGCTTAACACCATAATATCCGTCTTCACTGATATCTCTCTGTGCCTGTGCCTTTTCGGCTGCAGTTACAGTAACCTTTCCGCCGGATAGAAGCGTCCAGATATCATTTCCGGTAGCTTTTCCATATGCTCCAGCCTGATCGGCAATGGTTCTGTGTACAATGCTTACAAGCTGCTGTTCCCTCTGCCTTGCATCTTCCTTCATCTGATCTACGATCGCAGCCCTGTCAGATGCACTCATTTTATTGATCGAATATGTTGAGTTGTCTACTTTTTCTCCGGACTTATCATAAACAACACCTTCCTTGACATACGCAGTCTTGCCCTGATCTGTATTCTTTTCGGAAATATCGACATCCTTTTTCTGATTTTCTGCGTTAGTGTATCCGGTTTTGTAATTCGTATAATCTGTTCCTACGTTCATTGACATGATTTTCATCCTCCTTAATCTTCCCTGATTTTCATTAACATCCTTGTTATTCTTTGGTATCGATCTTGGTCGATACTATCTGTGACAATGCTTTGGAATACGTTCCATTGCTCGTATATGTTCCGCCGGCACTTGCGGCTTCGTTTGCTATAGTGTTACCCTTCGTCGCCATCTTGTCGGCAAAAGAGTTGTAACCCGTAAACAGTGTCTTAAGCGTTGAAATGTCAGCATTCTTAAGGTCTTCCTCGTTAAGTTCGAGCTTATTACCGCTTGTGATCGTGATGCCGGCCTTTTCAAGTGTTTTCTTATATGCCGCTGTTGTCTTGACCATGAAGGAGGCGTTTCTCAGCACACCCTTTGTATCGGATTCACCCGCACCGGATACTGTATTGTTATAGTTCTCTATGAACCCCTTAACAGCCTTTGTGATAGCCTTCCAGTCGTAATCCTCTTTAGACGTTTCCTCTCCTGTCTTCTCATCCTTCTCCGTGATGGTCCTCTTCTGCCATAATGAGTCATCCATCAGGGCTTTTGCCGCATTTGCCATTCCTCCGGCATTACCTGCCATCTGTGTAAGCTTGGAAGAGCTTTCCTTGGACTCTGCGGCCTTCTGTGCCTTTTCCTGTCCGTAGTACGCCTTCATAAGCTTTCCGTATGATCCGTTCTTGATCATGGCATAATCCGCCAGATCGAATGAACCTCCACCATTACTGTTGGTATTGACGCTCAATCCTGACAGAAAATCGTTGGTATAACCCGAACTGCCTCCACCATATGTTTCATCAAAATAATTACTGCCTGCTGTTTGTCTTATTGTTGACATCTTCATGAACCTCCTGTTCTTCTTATGAAATCCGTTTCTCTGCCACCCGTGAACGTCGGCTCATCCTAATTCGACTTCGTCGAAGAGCCGACGCTACATGTCAAGTTTTGCAAACTTGACACATTTGATGCTATATCTAATCGTTCTATCGTAATAGGACAGCATCAAATAAACCCACATTACGTGAAACGCACTTTTTCCGACTTGAAATGCATTTAGCCGGAATAATAAAGATCGTTTGATTTCAGTATCGGGAATTAACAGGAATAATTAATAGATTTGTCGTGAAGTGCACTTTTTATAACGTGAATAGCAGATCAGCCGATAAACATGACATTCAGGACAAAGATATAGCCATCTTTGTCTGCTTCCTGACGTATTTCGATATCACCCCTGTACTTACGGGCAATCATTCTTATATTCTTGAGCCCGTAACCATGACCGTCCTCCCTCTTGGACGAGACTGGGAGTTCCTCTTCAGGATCGATATACGCTTTTCTATCGATATGATTCTTAAGGCTTATGATAAATGTATTATCACGGATGACGGATGTAAGATTTACAGACGGATCCTGTGCGGATACGGATGCCTCATAGGCGTTCTGGAGTGCGTTTGTAATGACAACGCTCATATCGAACGGGTTTATCTGTAACTGTTCTGGGTAGCGGAATGAATGTTGAAACGGTATATTTGCCTTCTCAAATCGACCAGCAAACTCTGATATAGCAACATCAACGATTGGATTGCCTGTTTTTACAGACATTCCCGATTCCTCATAATTCTTTTTCCACTGCCCAATGTATTCATCCAGAGCCTCCCGTTCGCCTTTGTCGATCAGGCCTTCTATAACAGCCATATGATTTCCCATATCATGCCGCATGGCCCGTATTTTCTCATACATATCCTCAATCTGCTCTGCGTGACGTATAGTATCTTCTTTTTGGCTTTCAAGTGCCTGTCGAGCGAACTCA
>JAILLI010000149.1 GCA_024693225.1 Lachnospiraceae bacterium | reverse complement strand
GACCGCCTTGTCGGCCATGGCAGCGAGAGCATATGGGTGGCGACTTTTCACTCGACATGCGTGCGGATCCTGCGCAGGCATATCGATCTTATGGGCTATGACACCAACTTTACAATATACGATACCGACGATTCCAAGTCTGTCATGAAACAGGTCTTAAAGCGCCTGGAGATCGATACAAAGCAGTACCCGGAAAGGGGCTTCTTAAACCGTATATCTTCATGCAAGAACGAGCTGATGACGGCAGGAGATGTAAAAGATGATGCGGCCGATTACGGTGAGGAGCAGCTGGCAAAGGTATACGGGGAGTACCAGAAGGAACTGGCAAAGAACAACGCCCTTGATTTTGACGACCTTCTTATGAAGACCGTGGAGCTTTTCAGGGCTTTTCCCGAAGTGCTTGAGAACTATCAGAACAGATTCCTGTACATTATGGTGGACGAGTATCAGGACACCAACACAGCCCAGTTTGAGTTCATAAGGCTCCTGGCGGCCAAGAACCGGAACATCTGTGTCGTGGGCGATGATGACCAGTCCATCTACAAGTTCAGGGGAGCCAACATAAGGAACATCCTTGATTTTGAAAAAGTGTATCCCGACGCCAAGGTCGTCAAGCTGGAACAGAACTACAGGTCGACACAGACCATACTCGATGCCGCCAATGCGGTCATAGCAAACAATCCCTACCGTAAGTCCAAGTCGCTCTGGACCGACCGGGGCGACGGGGACAAGATCCGTTTTATCTACACGGATACGGCATACGAGGAGGGCGAGAACATAGTTGACAGCATCTGCCGCAATGTAAGAGCGGGCAAGTGCTCCTTCGGTGACAATGCCATTCTCTACCGTACCAATGCGCAGTCGCGTATCCTTGAAGAAAAATGCATAATGGCCGGTGCCCCCTATTCGATCGTCGGTGGCGTGAATTTCTACTCCAGAAAAGAGATCAAGGACGTGCTGGCTTATCTCAAGACCATAGACAATGCCAGGGACGATCTGGCCGTCAGGCGTATCATAAATGTTCCCAGACGGGGGATAGGAGCCACGACCATAGGGAAGCTGGCGGACTTTGCAGAGAAGAACGACCTTTCTTTTTTCTCTGCCTGCGTCAAGGCGGAGGAGATACTGGGCCGGTCCAAGGCGGCAGACAAGATCGCGGAATTTGTCAACCTTATCGCGGTGTTCAGGTCCAAGCTTGAGTTCATATCGCTCGAGCAGCTGGTCAATGACATACTGGACAGGACCGATTACGAGAACATGCTGGTCGAATCCGATCCCGAAGATGCCACCGAGAGGATGGAAAACATAGGAGAGTTCGTAAACAAGGTCATTTCCTTTGAAGAGACCCATGAGGATGCCACTCTGTCGCAGTTCCTCGAAGAAGTGGCCCTTGTTTCCGATATAGATGAGGTCGATGCGACTGCCGACAGGATCATGCTGATGACCCTCCATTCGGCAAAGGGTCTTGAGTTCCCCAACGTTTATCTTTCGGGTATGGAAGACGGCCTTTTCCCGGGATATATGTCCATATGTGCGGATGATCCCGGTGAGATGGAAGAAGAAAGAAGGCTGTGTTACGTGGGTATAACACGGGCCATGAACACCCTTACCATATCGGCGGCAAGATCCAGGATGATAAGGGGTGAGACCCAGTACAATGCGGTATCCAGATTTGTAAAAGAGATACCGGAAGAGCTGATTTTAGGCGGCCCTTCAGGCAGCAGAAAGAGCGACGACACATATCCAAAGGATCGCTCTTTTGGCGGCAGGAGGGGCGACGACACATATTCAAAGGAGCGCCCGGCGGCAGCACCAGCCTCCGCCTCCGACCGCGTAAGACCGGTTGCCAAGCCCAGGACTGTTGTCAAGCCTTTCATAGCAAGAGCGACAGCCTTTACCGACCTCAAAAAGGGATCTGACATGATGGCCATGGCTGAACCCGACTATGGCGCAGGTGACAGGGTGAGCCATATGAAGTTCGGTCAGGGTACCGTAATGTCCGTAGAGAAGGGTGCCAGGGATTACGAAGTGACTGTGGAATTCGATGATGCAGGCGTAAAAAAGATGCTCGCGGGCTTTGCAAAGCTAAAGAGAATATGATATCATGTAGGGGATGGAAAGGGCATTTTGACAGTGCCCGGACCGTTAAGCAAGGTTTATATGGAAAGGGGTAGCTATGAGTAAGATAGATAAGCTTGAGAAGATCCTTGATGTTGTGAGAGCTCAGGAAGAGCTTGGAATGGAGAAGGCCAAGAGCATCATCAATGATGTTAAACGTGTTGAGATCCCGGAGATACCGATCCCTGATTTTTTCAAGAAGGAAGAGGTCGTTGTTGAGAAGAAGAAATTCAACTGGGGTCTGCTGGTTGCAGTGATCGTCGGGGTCATCGCTGTCGCCGCGATCATATACGGGTTATACTGTTATTTCACTCCGGATTATCTTGAGGACTTTGAAGATGATTTTGAGGACGAAGAATTCGATGATGACGATTTCTTCGATGATGACGATAAGTAGACAGACACAGTCAGATTATCATATACAGATAACATAGGAATAGCCGGCATTAGCCGGCTATTCTTATGAGCAGGTGAAAAATGCATCGGAAAATGAAAAAATGAGAAGATCGATGCAAATGAAGAAAGAGACGATATGAAAAAAGGTCAGGAATACACAGGAAAAGTAAAAGAGATCAGATTTCCCAACAAGGGGATAGTCCATGTGGATGAAGAGGATGAGGTATGTATCGTCAAAAATGTCATCCCGGGACAGACGGTGCGTTTTCGTGTGAACAAAAAGAGGGGGGGCCAGCGTGAAGGCTTACTGCTCGAGGTTATAGAAAGAGCGTCTTACGAACAGGAAAGCTTCTGCCGCCATTTTCACGACTGCGGAGGCTGCGCTTATCAGACCCTGCCCTATGATGAGCAGCTTAAGATCAAGGAAAAGCAGGTTCACGACCTGCTCGAGCCGGTGATAAAGGAAGGGTATAAGGACTGTAAGGCGGCAGAGGATGCCCGGGAGGTTGACATAAGTAGGATCTTCGAACCGATCGCAAAAGCCCCGGCCCAGTTCGAATACCGGAATAAAATGGACTTTTCTTTTGGGGATGCATCCTATGGCGGCGACCTGGAATTGGGTTTACATAAAAGGGGAAGCTTTTATGATATAGTAACCTGTACCGACTGCAGGATAGTGGATGGGGACTACAGGATCATCCTGAAAGAGACGCTGGCTTATTTTCGCGGAAAAGACACACCCTATTTTCATAAACGTACTCATGAGGGCTTCCTGCGTTATCTGCTGGTGAGGAAGGGTTTTCGGACCGGGGAGATACTTGTAGATCTCGTGACTACATCGCAGACACCGAAGGATACCATATGTACAGAGGTGTCTCTTCTTGAAGACTGGAAGGAGATGCTCCTGGCCCTGCCCCTGTCCGGGAAGATCACAGGCATACTCCATACGACCGATGACAGGGTTGCCGACACCATTGCCGATGAAGGGACCAAGATTCTGTACGGCCGGGATCATTTTAATGAGGAGATATTGGGACTGACCTTTAAGATCACCCCCTTTTCCTTTTTCCAGACAAATACTCTTTCCGCGGAAGTACTTTACCGGAAAGTACAGGAATATGCAAGGCTTGCCGGTCTGAACAGGTCCGAAGGCGGAAAGAGCTCAGGTATGACCGTATATGATCT
>JAILLI010000126.1 GCA_024693225.1 Lachnospiraceae bacterium | reverse complement strand
GGCTGTGTGGTGAC
Organism: Lachnospiraceae bacterium; assembly: GCA_024693225.1. Lineage (GTDB taxonomy): Bacteria > Bacillota > Clostridia > Lachnospirales > Lachnospiraceae > UBA2868. Next base: position 5,182 of record JAILLI010000126.1, on the reverse strand, counting down.
CATTGGGACAGCGGATAGGGGCCATTGGATACCCTGCCTCACAGAGGCTGGGTGCCACCCTGGCGAAGGGCGCAGTTGGGAGCGCGCCACACCGGCAGATATTCGCCTCGAAGATGCCGTATGCCGCCCGTCGAGGTGTGTGAGCTCACGGGTTTGAATCCCTTATGCTCCAGGCATAATAATTTTCGAAAAGGATATAATAAATAAATTCCTAAGGAGACATATGACTGACATAGGATTTGATATTCCCGATTACAAGAAAATACGTGTCATAGTTGATACGGACGCGGCCTGCGAGGCAGATGATCCGTTTGCGATAGTCCATGCACTGCTATCCCCAAAGCTTATCGTCAGGGGAGTCATAGCAGAGCACTTTAATATGCCTCATTCCATGGAGGACAGCTTCGACGAGATCTCAGCCATAAAACAGGCAATGGCTCTTGATTTTCCGTCATTTATGGGCCAGACCGGGCCTCTTTTCTCCGATTCGTTCGTGTCCGAAGGCGTTGATCTTATCATCAAAGAGGCTCTGTCTGACAGTACCTATCCTCTCTTCGTCCTCTGTCAGGGTGCGATCACAAACGTCGCCATGGCGATAAAGACAAATCCCGACATCATCGGCAGGATGACAGTCATCTGGATCGGAACACACGGAGAAGCCCCGTGTACTGCCCCGTTTCGGGAATTTAATGCAGGAAATGACATAGAAGCCGCTAATTACGTCCTAAAAAGCGGTATCGATCTGTGGCTCGTACCATCACAGGTATATACAACGATAAACATAGGGATCGCTGAGATAAAGCGGCGTATCAGCCCTCTCGGTGATATAGGCAGACACCTGTATGAGAATCTGATGACATATAACAACTCGGAAGGAGCAGGCTGGACCCAGGGTGAGAGCTGGTCACTCGGAGATTCTCCGGCCATAGCGATAGCAATAAATCCGGGATGCGGACATTACAAGACGATAAATGCTCCGACTGTCGCCGACGACACCTCGTCTATCGAGGATCCGGAGGCACCAAAGATCAGGCTCTATACTGATGTCGACAGCAGATACATCTTAGAGGACCTTATAGCAAAGCTTGAACTGTTCTGTGAAGAAGACGGGTAATACATGTAAAACACACTCAGCCGGAAATACTTCCGTGTCATCCACATTCAAAGAGGCCGTTTCGGCGCATAAACAGCTAAAAATGGCGGGCGATAGGTGTCGCCCGCCTTGTATGGCTGCCAATATATCAGATACGGTATACGTAATCGCTCTTTCTGTCAGCCGCCTTAGATAAAGGCTCTGCGGCATACCCGAGCGCGCAGTGGCCGATGCCCTCATAATCGCCTTTAATTCCAAGCTTCTTAAGTATTTCTTTTCCAAAATCCGACTCAAACTCTTCCTTCGCCCTGTGGATCCAGATGCTTGCAACCCCGAGGCTTTCCGCTGCATTCATAAGATTCCCCATGACGAGCGATCCGTCATAAACATGTGTCGGAACTTCCTTGTCGGCTAATACGATCAGTATAACCGGTGCACCATAGAACGGATCAAATCCTTCCTGCCATCCGCCGATCTTCCTGTTTTCTTCAGAAATCTCATCACGAAGTGTTTTGTCCGTAACACAGATAATAATCGGGCTCTGCTTTCCCATGCCCGTTGCGGCATACGTTCCTGCCTTTATTATGGCATCAAGGTCTTCTGCCTTTACCATGTCCGGCTTAAAATTCCTGCAGCTCCTTCTTGTCTCAAGTACCTTTAACGTCTCGTTCATCAACCTTCCTCCTTTTCCTTTATAACCTATTATTTGCTCTTGAACAGTCTTATGACCATAAACGCGATAATCAGAGCGCATATTACAGGGAATTTTGGGACATCGTTATACTCTCCGTTTTCAAGAAGCGCGGTAAGTGTATCCCCGTGCTTTTTCTCATCATCTTTAACACTCTCTACTTCCGGGAAATCTTCCATCATTTCTTCATACCCCGGAATTGCTGCATATTCAAACTTGGCAATAAGCGGATACATGATTTTCTTCCCAAGAAGCGAATACAGGATCGCTACCGCAAATGCCTGCTTTTTATCCGGTTTAAGGGTTTCTCCTGTATATCCCTTAAAGACGGCCGCGTGCCTTCCCTCATCAGCGGCAAGCTCCTTAAATGCCTTTACATCAGAAGGGTTATGTACGACTTCAGCTAGCATCTTATATATTTCAACACCATCAAGCTCTCCCTGCTGGCTCTTTAAAAGCATCTCTTTATCTTTGTCAGTCATAACCTACCTCCCTGCATTTACTGTCATTATCAATTATCATCGGATTTTTTTCAACTGCTATCAATATGATATGGCTCTGTTTTCTCGTATTTGCCATAGATTTCGATTTGGGATGTTGACGAACACTTATTCGTTTTTTTCCAAAAATCAAAATACGGGGTTTCCGGACGAATTTTGGGATGCCGGATGCACCTACCCTCTCCTGCCTCATCTCTTAATGATATTTGGCATTCTTGTCATATGATATAATCTGGACATGTTATTCTTTACTTATCAGAACAATCTTCCACCCGGCGTGGGATATGAATTATTCAGCCCATCGCATATAGTCACCATGACTGTATGTATATTCCTGATATTCGTGATCGTGACGTGGTACATAAAATCTGACGATGCAAGAAAACTATATATCCGGAAAGTCACTGCAACTATCCCTGTCTTACTTATGATAATCAGGCTTGTTTATGCTGTTGTATGTGGTGTACCCATAATATACGAGCTCCCTCTCCATTTATGCAGCATGACCGGGATATTCTGCTTTGTGTTTGAATTTGGCCTTAAGGATTCCTCTTATGCTCGATCATTGCTCGGGCAATCACTATACTCCTTGTGCCTTCCGGGAGCTTTGATGGCTATCATCTTCCCGGACGGGACCATTTACCCGATAATCCATTATATTTCCCTTGAAAGCTACCTCTTCCATCTACTGATAATTGCCTATATCTGCATAAGGATTGCCGATAAAGGGATAATACCGAACGTTAGAGAAGCCTATAAAAGCATCCTCTTTCTGCTGGTGATCGTTCCGCCCGTATATATATATAATCTCGTCTTCAATACCAACTTCATGTACGTCATCGTACCGTCATCAGGCTCTCCGCTATTTGGGTTTTATAAGATAGGCGGAACTGCCGGATACCGGATCGGGTTCGCATTTGTTGTTGTAGCTGTTATATACCTGATGAATCTTGTTTTTGTATTGATTAATGAACTTCTCCAGATTAACAACAGATCGGATCTCAATGCACTTTAACACGTTCCAACTTGAAATCACAGGACCTCTTTTTAATGCCGCTCTTCTTCGTTGTCAAAGCATTCGCAAAACCTTGCTGAAAAAGACCGCGGTTCATTGTTCATATAAAGATGCGCAGTCTCTCCGTATGTGTTCACCCGAAAACTCGCATATCCTTTTCTCCTCTCTTCTGTAGCGATAATGGTTATGGATGACGGAAGTGCCACCAGACCATGCCACAGGATCATCGGAGATACGTGCAGGAGATAACTTATCAGGACCACCGAAACACCGTAATGAGTAAAGAACACTATCGTATCGTTACTGGGGTGTTTTGCCAGAAAGAGGTTCCCGCTTTTTTCATAACCGTGTTCTGAAAGGAACTTTTCAAAACACCCGGTCACGCGTTCATATTCTTTTCCCACTCCGCCCTTTTTCATCAGGGGATGGTTCATCCATCTGTCATAATCGTAAAAGTCGGGATACCCCGTCCAGTCGTAAGGCAACCAGTCCCACGGTATCGATAATACTCCCTCGGGTTTGTCCGGTCTGCAGATCGGGGCTTCAAATTCGCGCAGCCATTCCTCTTCCTGCATTTTGATACCGAGCTTTTCAACCGTTGGTATGGCGGTACGTTTTGCACGCCCGAGAGGCGAGACATATATCTCGTCTATCTTTTTATCCTTAAGGTACTCTGACAGATACCCTGCTTCTTTTTCCCCTTTTTCAGTCAGGCAGTCATGTTCATAATCAGGGTCAGCGTGTCTTATTAATACAAGTTTCATTGGTTTTCCTGCTTTTTCTTAATTATCTTTCGATGATCATATAAAAATAGTTGCCACATAAAAAATGCGACAACTTCTGAAATAGCGGGGACAGGATTTGAACCTGCAACCTCCGGGTTATGAGCCCGACGAGCTTCCGGATTGCTCTACCCCGCGTCGTATGGGAGAGAGTGGATTCGAACCACTGAAGGCGTTGCCAGCAGATTTACAGTCTGTCCCCTTTGGCCACTCGGGAACTCTCCCATATAAATTTTATGTCCTAAAAGGACAAGAGCCGATGATCGGACTCGAACCGATAACCTGCTGATTACAAATCAGCTGCTCTGCCAATTGAGCCACATCGGCAAATGTCATGATCCGAAGGATCTTGACCCGGCGACGTCCGCGAAGCGGATGTTGTGAAAAATGTCATGATCCGAAGGATCTTGACCCGGCGACGTCAACAAATTCTCTGTTCACCGTTAACTTCTTAGAAAAAAAACAGATGGGACCTATAGGGCTCGAACCTATGACCCTCTGCTTGTAAGGCAGATGCTCTCCCAGCTGAGCTAAGATCCCATATAATGTCGTAAGGTTATTACGGATCCTTATGACATTTTACGACCCAGACGGGACTCGAACCCGTGACCTCCGCCGTGACAGGGCGGCGCTCTAACCAACTGAGCCACTGGGCCATACCTTGACTACTAAGTACTGATAACAATCATAGCCATCTTATGACTTTTCCAACAACATCGACTTCGTCGATGTCGCTAGTCATAAGGTTCCTGTCGCTTCGCGACTTCCTTATGACATCGGTCACAAGGTTCCGTCTGTGTATCTTTCGAGACACATCCACCTTATGACATTTTAAAGAAAGCCTTCGACCGATTAGTAACATTCAGCTGAGTACATTGCTGCACTTACACCTATGCCCTATCTACCTTGTCGTCTTCAAGGGGTCTTATCTATGAGGGATATCTCATCTTGAGGGGGGCTTCACGCTTAGATGCCTTCAGCGTTTATCCCTTCCGGACTTGGCTACTCTGCCATGGCGTTGGTCGCCAACAGATACACCAGTGGTCCGTCCATCCCGGTCCTCTCGTACTAAGGACAGCTCCTCTCAAATATCCTACGCCT
>JAILLI010000119.1 GCA_024693225.1 Lachnospiraceae bacterium | reverse complement strand
ATCCTTGTGAAAAGAAGGCAGGATACGGACCGGATGACGGATTTTATGCGATAGGGCTCGATGATTTTGTAAGAAGGGGTTTTGAAAACAGATATGACATTATCTTCGTAGGAGCCTGCGGCATCGCTGTCAGGGCGATCGTACCCTATGTTAAGGATAAGTTGTCTGACAGCAGCGTTGTCGTCATTGATGATGATGGAAACTTTGTAATACCCATACTTTCCGGGCACGCAGGCGGAGCCAACAAGCTTGCCATGATCATAGCCGGGATCCTTGATGCCATCCCTGTCCTTACGACTGCAACGGATGTCGGAGGGGCTTTTTCCGCTGATGTCTTTGCCCGTGAGAACAACCTGGCCATACGGGGTCGGGAGGGGATAAAGAAGATCTCTGCCAGGGCTTTGGAGGGTAAGCCGGTAAGACTTTCCATTAAGGACTATCCCCCAAAGGATGCGGTTGACATGATCATTGCCGATGAGACTGACAGGCAGTATTCCCTCCTGCTTTCCCCCAAAAGATATGTGGTGGGCATGGGTATGAAGAAAGGGTACGATCCGAAGGCTGCTGAAGCCTTCCTGCTTGATCTTCTGGACAGGGAGGATATACCTGTCGACATGGTATATGCATTTGCCACGATAGACATCAAGGAGGATGAGGAAGCCCTTCTGTATCTTTCCCGTAAGTACCGGATCCCCCTTATATCATATGATGCCCCTCTTCTTGAAAAAGCAGAGGGAGACTTCACAGGGTCGGAATTTGTCCAAAAGACAACGGGTGTGGACAATGTCTGTGAGCGAGCAGCTTACCTGGCGGCACAGCCCGGGGGAAGACTGGTGGTAAGGAAGCAGACGGGCCGGGGTGTGACAGCCGCCATAGCCCTTAGAGGTGGAGCTGAGCCGGACAATTGAATTGGAGATTGCCGGAAGGCCGAGAAGCTGCTCAAGGACCGGAAACAAGAGGCGGCAGAGAAAGGCCGGACGCAGTGCGAAGGAGCAGCTCAAAGGCCGGAATTAAGACGGACAGGCAGAAAACGGCCGGAAGAAGACAGAAGGAACAGCTCAAAGACCGGAAATGAAAGGATATAAGAGATATGGAGAGGCCTGAAGATAAGAGAAGGGGCATGATATATGTAGTGGGAACAGGCCCGGGAGATGAGGATATGATGACGGGCCGGGCCAAAGACGCCCTTGATGAGAGTGATGTCATCATCGGTTACAGGCTCTATACGGATCTTATAAGGAAGTCCTATCCGGATAAGGAGATCGTTGAAAGCGGCATGAGGCAGGAGATGGACAGGTGCCGAAGGTGCATCGAGCTTGCCAGGCAGGGCAGGAGGGTCTGTCTTATATGCAGCGGGGATGCGGGTGTTTACGGTATGGCTTCCCCAATGCTTGAGATGGCGCAAAGAGAGGACTTTTATGATGTTGAGATCATACCGGGCGTGACGGCAGCCCTTTCGGGAGCTGCCCTGCTCGGAGCTCCGATAGGCCATGACTTCTGTATCATAAGCCTCAGTGACCTTCTGACACCGGCTGACCTTATAGAAAAAAGACTTAAATACGCGGCCATGGCTGATATGTGCATAGTCTTATACAATCCGGCAAGCCGGTCGAGGGCAGAAGGACTTAAAAAGGCATGCGACATTATGTTAACCATACTGCCGCCTGACAGGATATGCGGCTATGTCATGAACATAGGACGGGAAGGGACCAAAACCGGGATATGTACCCTGTCGGAACTGAAAGATGAGGAAGCCTCCATGCAGACCACAGTCTTCATAGGCAATTCCAAGAGCAGGAGATGGGGGGATCTTATGATCACTCCGAGAGGTTACGATATTGGATAAGATCATCATTTTTTCGGGAACATATGAAGGAAGGACCCTTTCAAGGATGCTGTGCGATGAGAGTATAGAGCACATGGTATGTGTGGCATCCGAATACGGGAGCGATGTCATGGCAAAGAGCCCCTGCGTGCGGATCCATGTGGGAAGGATGGATGCCAAAGAGATAAGGGATCTTTTTATAAAAGAAGGCCTTGGCAGGGATGATATCGTGGTCGATGCCACCCACCCCTATGCCCAGATGGTCAGTGAGAATATAAGCACTGCAGTAAAGGAGACGGGATGCAGGCTGTACAGGATAAAGAGGAAAAGCCTGGAAGTTACCGGAGAGGACCTTGTAAAATGCCATGCCGCCATGGCGGACCTTGCGGCATACGTTGACAGGACGGAAGGGAACATAATGCTGACGACCGGGAGCAGGGATATAGGCGCCTATGCAGAAGCGGTCTCAAAGGATACGCTTTTGCGCACATATGTAAGGGTGATCCCGGCAACGGAAAGCATAGAGGCCTGCACGGGGGCAGGAATTGGGGGAGACCATATCATAGCCATGCAGGGACCTTTTTCCTATGAACTCAACAGGGCCATCTTTTCCCAATATGACATAAGGCACATGGTCACCAAGGACAGCGGAAGGGCCGGGGGATTTGGTGAAAAGACGGAAGCTGCGATAAGTCTTGGCATAAAAGTCCATGTACTGGAGCGCCCTTTGCCGGAGACGGACCGGGAAGGCTATGGTGTCAGTGAGATATATGAGATGATAACCAAAAAGAAGCCCGAAAACATAAGAAGGATAAGCCTGTGCGGCACAGGCCCCGGGGGGAGCGGTCCTGTAACAAAAGAGGTAAGGGATGCCGTAAGGTCGGCGGATGCCCTCTTCGGAGCAGGGTCGGTACTTGATAAGGCAGTTCGGGCAGTCTTCGGGGAAGCGGTATCAGGCATGAGAAGATATGACACATATGATGCCGGTGAGATCAGGGCTGTCCTTGAGGAAAATCAGGATATAAAGTCGGCAGCGGTGGTCTTTTCCGGGGACAGCGGATCATACAGCGGGGCCGGATCATGTTATAAGAAGCTTAAGGAAGAAATGCCGGATACGAAGATAAGTGTCCTTCCCGGAATATCCTCGGTCTCATATATGGCTTCGCGCCTCGGCATATCCTATGATGACGCAAAGATCATGAGCCTGCACGGGGACACTGGTTTACATAACATAGAAAAACTGGTAAGGCTCATTAGATATAACCGGAAGACCTTCTGCCTGGTCTCAAAAGCAGATGATACGGGACGCATAGCCGGGATCCTTAAGGACAGGGGCCTTTCCCCTCTGATATATATGGGACGCAACCTGTCATATGAGGATGAGACCATAGAAGAGCTGACGGCAGAAGAGGCAGCAGATGGTAAGACTGACGGAAAAATAACACTGTTATTTATAAATAAAAGACCCGAAAGAAGGCCTCTTGTCCCTGTACCGGATGATGCCATGTTCATAAGGGATGCGGTACCGATGACAAAGGAATGCGTAAGGCATGAGAGCATCTTAAGACTTGGACTTCGGGAGGGGGATCTTGTCTTTGACATAGGCGGGGGGACCGGTTCCGTGGCCATAGGGATCGCATCGCTTGATCCTTCCTTAAGGGTCGTGACCATTGAGAAAGACCCTGAAGCGGCCGG
>JAILLI010000009.1 GCA_024693225.1 Lachnospiraceae bacterium | reverse complement strand
AAGGAAGGGACGGATCTGGGAAAAGAAGCCAAGGGATACATGGACAAGGGCCAGCTGGTCCCTGACGATCTGACAGTACGTATCCTCCTTGACAGGGTATCAAAGGACGACTGTTCCAAGGGATATGTACTGGACGGTTTTCCCAGGACAATACCCCAGGCGGAGGTTCTTGACACAGAAGTGGCGAGGCTGGGAGAGAGCATTGATTTTGCCATTGATGTGGATGTTCCCGACGAGAACATCATACGCAGGATGAGCGGCAGACGTGCCTGCCTTAAGTGCGGAGCGACCTATCATATAGAGCATATCCCGCCCAAGAAGGAAGGTATCTGCGACGCATGCGGCAGCGAGCTGGTACTTCGTGATGACGACAAGCCGGAGACGGTAAAGAAGCGTCTGGAGGTTTACCACACCCAGACCCAGCCCCTTATAGATTATTACAGCAAACAGAATATCCTTCGCACGGTGGACGGGACACGCGATATGCAGGAAGTGTTCGCGGACATCGTAAAGCTTCTGGAGGCGTAGAATGGCTGTAACGATCAAATCCGCACGTGAGATCGACCTGATGAGGGAATCCTGCCGTCTGCTCGAGGAAGTACATGATGAGCTCGGAAGGTTCATAAAACCGGGTATATCCACCTGGGATATCAACAGATACGGTGAAGAGCTCATAAGGGAGCGGGGCGGCATCCCCAACTTTCTGAATTACAACGGTTATCCCGCCAGCATATGTGTATCGGTCAACGAGGAGGTCGTTCACGGCATACCCAGAAAGGACCGCAAGCTCAAGAGCGGAGATATCGTAAGTCTCGATGCGGGACTCATTTATAAAGGTTATCATTCCGATGCGGCCAGGACCTATCCGGTCGGAGAGGTGTCGCAGGAAGTGATGCAGCTTATAGAAGTAACACGCCAGTCTTTCTTTGAAGGCATTAAAATGGCCAGGGCCGGGAACCATCTTTATGATATTTCCAATGCCATCGATGATTATGTCTCGAAGTTCGGATACGGAATAGTACGTGATCTGGTGGGACACGGGGTCGGAACATCGCTCCATGAGGATCCGCAGATACCGAATTTCAGGCAGAACCGTCGCGGCATCAGGTTGATGAGCGGCATGACACTTGCCATAGAGCCCATGATAAACCTCGGAAGATACGAGGTGGAATGGCTTGATGATGACTGGACTGTGGTCACTTGTGACGGACTTCCCTCGGCGCATTATGAGAACACCATACTCATTACCGAGAATGAACCTGAGATCCTGACTTTGAGCAAATAAGAACCTTTGTACAGACGGTTGATATTGGAGGATACTAGATGTCAAAAGCGGATGTTATCGAGCTTGAAGGTACGGTGGTTGAGAAACTTCCCAATGCCATGTTTCGCGTAAAGCTTGAAAACGATCATGAAGTTATCGCCCATATAAGCGGCAAGCTTCGGATGAATTTTATAAGGATACTTCCGGGCGACAAGGTCACACTTGAAATGTCGCCTTATGATCTTTCCAAGGGACGCATTATCTGGAGAGATAAATAGGTAAAATACAACATATTGTAGATAAGAATTTTGTTGAATTTTAGCACCTTTGGTGGTAAAATATATAGCGGTCTGTTTTCAGACCGTGTGGTTGAATCGTAGATAAGGAGGAAGGAAAATGAAAGTAAGATCTTCTGTAAAACCGATCTGCGACAAGTGCAAAGTCATAAAGAGAAAGGGAAAGATCAGGATCATCTGTGAAAATCCCAAGCACAAGCAGAGACAGGGCTAAAGCCCTAACATAGATAGATTTTTGGAATAACCCGCCGAAGAGCTATCTACTGTTGATACTTGCCACATGAGGCAAGGCAAATCCGGAATGATCCGGACGAATACGCAGGGAGCGCGGCTTTCCGTTATATGACGGTATCTCCTGCATATTCCACTTCAATTAGTAACGGGGCATTGCCCGCAGAGTAAAAGAAAAGAGGTAAAAGTATGGCTCGTATTTCCGGTGTGGATTTACCAAGAGACAAGCGTGTAGAGATCGGACTTACTTATGTGTACGGTATAGGAAGACCTACAGCAACAAAGATTTTGGAAAAGGCAAAAGTCAATCCTGATACCCGTTGCCGTGACCTTACGGACGACGAGGTCAAAAAGATCAGTGATATCATCGATGCCGACTACATGGTTGAAGGTGATCTCAAGAGAGAGGTTGCACTTAACATCAAGAGGCTTCAGGAGATAGGCTGCTACAGGGGTATACGTCACAGAAAGGGACTCCCTGTAAGAGGACAGAATACCAAGAACAATGCAAGGACACGTAAGGGTCCCAAGCGTACGGTAGCAGGCAAGAAGAAGTGATCAAACGGAAAGTAGGTTAGTTTAAATGGCAAAACAGACAAAGAAAACAGTAAAGAAACGTGTCAAGAAAAACGTTGAACGCGGACAGGCGCATATCCAGGCATCATTCAACAACACGATAGTTACCCTTACGGATCCCGAAGGTAACGCTCTCAGTTGGGCGAGTGCCGGTGGCCTTGGCTTCAGAGGTTCAAGGAAATCTACTCCTTATGCTGCTCAGGTGGCAGCGGAAACAGCAACAAAGGCAGCCCTTGTACATGGGCTCAAGTATGTGGATGTATTTGTCAAGGGTCCCGGCTCGGGACGCGAGGCTGCGATCCGTGCACTTCAGGCAACAGGTCTTGAAGTTGTATCGATCAAGGATGTCACTCCCGTTCCCCATAACGGATGCCGTCCGCCCAAGCGCAGAAGAGTATGATGGTTCCGTTTAAGGATAAAGAGTAGATTAACAGGAGGATTAAAATGGCAGTAAACAGAGTACCTGTATTAAAAAGATGCCGGTCCCTCGGACTTGAGCCGATGGTATTAGGCTATGATAAAAAGTCAAGAAGAACCCTGACAAGATCCAACAGAAAGATGAGTGAATACGGTCTGCAGCTCCGCGAGAAGCAGAAGGCCAAGTTCATTTACGGCGTTCTTGAGAAGCCTTTCCGTAACTATTACGACAAGGCCGACAGACAGAAGGGCATGACAGGTGAGAACCTTATGATCATGCTTGAGAGCAGACTTGATAATGTCATCTTCAGGCTGGCATTTGCAAGAACAAGAAGAGAAGCCCGTCAGATCGTTGATCATAAGCATGTGACGGTAAACGGCAAGGTCGTTAACATCCCTTCATATCTTGTTAAGGCCGGTGACGTTATAGAGATAAAAGAGAACAAGAAAGACTCCGCTAGATACAAGGAGATCCTCGAGGTTGCAGGCGGAAGGATCGTTCCTGCATGGCTCGATGCAGACCAGGAGAACTTGAAAGGAACCGTTAAGGCACTTCCCACACGTGAAGAGATCGATGTTCCCGTGGACGAGATGCTTATAGTCGAGTTGTATTCAAAGTAATTCGTATCAATCAGAGAGGAGAAACTTTATGTTCGATTTTGAAAAGCCGAGAATTGAGATTGCAGAAATATCTGAAGATAAGAGATACGGCAGATTTGTTGTTGAGCCTCTCGAGAGAGGCTACGGAACGACACTTGGTAATTCTCTTCGTAGGATAATGCTTTCTTCCCTTCCGGGTGCGGCAGTCAGCCAGATCAAGATTGAAGGTGTACTGCATGAGTTTTCATCCATACCCGGGGTCAAGGAAGATGTTACCGAGATCATAATGAACATCAAGAGCCTTGCGATCCGCAACAACTCCGCCTCCAATGAGCCCAAGACAGCGATTCTTGAGTATGAGGGAGAGGGCGTTGTAACAGCGGCTGACATCCGTGTCGATCAGGACATAGAGATACTTAATCCTGAGATCAGGATCGCAACACTTAACGGCGGTGCGAACAGCAAGCTCTACATGGAACTTACGATCACAAAGGGACGCGGCTATGTCGGCGCCGACAAGAACAAGAACGATGAGCTCCCCATAGGTGTTATAGCTGTTGACAGTATCTATACTCCTATAGAGCGTGTTAATATGACGGTTATGAACACACGTGTAGGTCAGGTTACCGATTTCGACAAGCTTACGCTTGATGTGTACACCAACGGAACACTTGGTCCAGACGAGGCAGTCAGCCTTGCGGCAAAAGTTCTTTCCGAGCACCTTGCACAGTTCATCAATCTTTCGGAGAGTGCCCGTGAAGTATCGGTCATGATCGACAAGGAACCCGAAGGCAAGGAAAAGGCTCTTGACATGAACATCGATGAACTCGAGTTGTCGGTACGTTCATACAACTGCTTGAAACGTGCAGGCATCAATACGGTGGCAGAGCTCATAAACAGGACACCGGATGAGATGATGAAGGTACGTAATCTTGGCCGCAAGTCACTTGAAGAGGTGCTTGCAAAACTGAAGGAATTAGGTCTTCAGCTTAACGAAGGAGAGGATTAAGATGGCAAAATACAGAAAGCTGGGAAAGACATCCAGTCAGAGAAAAGCATTACTCAGGAATCAGGTCACACAGCTGATCTACCACGGTAAGATAACGACAACCGAAGCAAGGGCCAAAGAGGTCCGTAAGATCGCTGAGGGTGTTATAGCTCTTGCGGTTAAAGAGCGCGATAACTACGAGACAGTTGAGATCGATGCAAAGATCCCTGTTAAGGACAAAGACGGCAAGCGCGTTAAAGAAGTAGTTGACGGCAAGAAGGTAACGCAGTATGAGACAGTCAAGAAGTCGATAAAGAAGGATTCTCCTTCAAGACTGCATGCCAGAAGGCAGATGCTCAAGGTCCTTTATCCCGTTGTTGAGGTTCCCGCTGCCGCAGCAGGCAGGAAGCGTAACACCAAGACGGTAGATCTTGTTGCTAAGCTCTTTGATGATATCGCCCCCAAGTACGCTAACCGCAACGGCGGCTACACACGTATAGTCAAGGTCGGACCCCGTAAGGGTGATGCGGCGATGGAAGTTGTTATTGAACTTGTCTGAGAGACTATTATACAGACGTTAAGATCATAAGGGAGTCGCTGGTGCGGCTCCCTTTTGTCACAATCATGAACCTTATAAGTGCACAGAAGCTCACATTTGAATACGTACGCCGTGACAAGGACGGAGAAGTGGAAGGATTTTCCCGGGCCATAGATGAAGTCGATCTTGAAGTAAAGCAGGGAGACCTTATAGCCATACTCGGTCCTAACGGGTCGGGCAAGTCTACGCTTGCCAAGCATCTGAACAGTCTCCTTCATCCGACGGAAGGGACTGTATTTGTTGACGGGAATGATACAAAGGATGCGGATAAACTGTGGGATATAAGGCGTGCGGTCGGAATGGTCTTCCAAAATCCCGAGAACCAGATGATAGGGACCATTGTTGAGGAGGATGTTGCCTTTGCCCCCGAGAACATGGGGATACCCCCTAAGCAGATACGCGAGCGTGTAGATGAGAGCCTTGTGACAGTCGGTATGTATGATCACAGGATAAGTTCTCCGTCAAAGCTTTCCGGAGGCCAGAAACAGCGGGTGGCCATAGCCGGAGTGCTGGCCATGCATCCCAAATGCATAGTCCTTGACGAGCCGACGGCTATGCTGGATCCCGAGGGCCGCAAAGAGGTCATAAGGGCTATAAGGGCTCTTAACGATGTTGAGAACATAACCATAATCCTGATCACGCATAACATGGAAGAAGCCATATATGCCGACAGGATATTTGTAATGAGCGGGGGACGTATCACCATGAGCGGAAGCCCCCGTGAGATCTTTTCCAGGGTTGAGGAGCTTGAGGAGAACCGCCTTACCGTTCCCGCGGTCACACTTCTTGCTCACAGGCTAAGAAAGGCCGGACTGGACATACCCCCGGGTATACTTACACGAAAGGAGCTCTGTCAGGCTATATGTCGATCATAGTCAATCATCTTTCGCACATATACAATCCCGGGACGGTATTTGAAAAAGAAGCTTTGTCCGATGTAAGCTTTTCTGTTAAGGAAGGCGAGTATATAGGCATTCTGGGGCATACCGGGTCAGGTAAGTCGACGCTGGTGGCTCACTTAAATGCCCTTATGAAACCTACAGACGGTGCGGTGTATTTTAACGGAGTTGATATAGCATCAGAAGGTTACGATCTGAAGGAACTGCGGGGTAAGGTGGGTCTGGTATTCCAATATCCGGAACATCAGCTCTTTGAGGAGGATGTCTTCTCGGACGTGTGCTTTGGACCATCAAATCTGGGACTGGACCCATCCGAGGTGGAGCTTAGGGCCTATAATGCCTTAAAGGCGGTAGGTATCGGTGACGATCAGTTCTATGTATCTCCCTTTGACCTGTCGGGAGGAGAAAAGAGGCGGGTGGCCATAGCAGGTGTTCTGGCCATGAAACCGGAGATACTCATACTTGATGAGCCCTGCGCAGGTCTCGATCCCCGTGGGAGGGATGAGATACTGGGCATAGTGGATGAGCTGCATAAAGAGTATGAGATCACCATAATCATAGTATCGCACTCAATGGATGATCTGGCAGAGCATGCAAAGAGGCTCCTGGTCATGAACGAGGGAAGACTAGTCATGGACGGGACTGCCAGAGAGGTATTTTCATGCAGGCAGGAGCTTGAACAGATTGGTCTGGATGTTCCGTCAGCCACAGCGGTCCTTTCTGACCTGCGGGCAGCAGGCCTTCCTGTACGTGACGATCTGATAACAATAAAGGAAGCCGAAGAAGAGATTTTGAGACTGTTTCGAAGATGATAAGAGATATTACACTGGGACAATATTATCCGGCCGCTTCTGTGCTCCACAGACTGGATCCTCGGGTCAAGCTGAGCGGTACCCTCATATATGTCATATCCCTCTTTCTGTTTCAAAGCTTTACGGGATATATAGTTGCGACCGTCTTTCTTGTATCCATGATTGCCCTGTCACGTGTTCCGGTCGGATTTATATTCAGGGGCCTGAAAGCGATATTTGCTTTTCTGGTGATAACTGCCGTACTGAATGTTTTTCTGACACCGGGCAGGGAGCTGGTCTCCTTCTGGAAATTTACCATTACCATAGAAGGGGTCAGACTGGCGGCTTTTATGATGATCCGTCTGGTATATCTTATCATAGGGTCGTCCATAATGACTCTGACGACAACCCCTTCAAGCCTTACCGATGGACTTGAGAAGGGATTGGGATGGATGAAGGTAATGAAAGTACCCGTTCACGAGATCGCCATGATGATGTCGATCGCCCTTTCCTTCATACCCATTCTCATGGAAGAAACGGATAAGATCATAAAAGCACAGCAGGCAAGGGGGGCCGACTTTGAAAGCGGCAACCTGATAAGACGGATAAGGTCTCTCGTTCCCATTCTTGTCCCCCTGTTCGTATCGGCCTTCCGTCGTGCCAACGATCTGGCCCTGGCCATGGAATCAAGATGTTACCGGGGCGGGGAAGGACGGACCAAGCTGCATCCTCTCAAATACAAAAAACGTGATGCGGCTGCTTATCTGGTACTGCTTCTTTACCTTGCGGCTATAGTAGCGGTCGGGATAATCTTCTGACCGGGCTTTAAAGAACAGGTTGACATTTTGTACCGAAGATCATTGATGCCGGACCCCGGGGGACCTGTTTCCTGAAGAGGATCATTTGTATATGAGAAGGATAATGCTCACGGTAGCATATGACGGAACCGACTACAAGGGCTGGCAGATCCAGCCGGATGTGGAGACTATAGAGGGTATCCTTGATGCGGAGCTTTCAAGGCTTCTGGGTGAGGATATAAGGGTCATAGGTGCCTCAAGGACAGATGCCGGAGTGCACGCAGAAGGAGCTGTCGCTGTTTTTGATACCAATTCGAAGATACCTGCCGACAGGTTTTCATTTGCCCTTAACCGGAGCCTTCCGGATGATATAGTTATCAGGAAGTCCGAAGAAGTCGCACCTGATTTTCACCCGAGAAAGGTAAACTGTAAAAAGACATACCGTTACAGCATATGGAATGATGTTTTTCCCATGCCGACGAACAGCAGGTATACGCACAGGGTCTACCTGCAGCTTGACATAGATGCGATGAGAAAGGCCGCATCCTTTTTTAAGGGGGAGCATGATTTTGCCGGATTTTGCTCGGCTTCTACGGATGCAGTCTCAACGGTAAGGACCATATATGATATAAATATACTGACGGGAGACGGCGCCTGTCCGGAAAAGGTCGCTGATACAGGCAGCAAGGACCGGATATATCACGGCCGGATAGACATATACGTTACAGGTAACGGATTTTTGTACAATATGGTCAGGATCATAGCAGGCACCCTCATAGATGCAGGGGCGGGAAGGATAGCGCCTGATGACATTCCCGATATCATAGCTTCCCGTGACCGCTACAGGGCCGGGGATACTGCTCCTGCCAAAGGACTGACACTTGTTGGATATGAATTCTGAAGATACGAAAAACCGCACATCAGAGCTGGCCCAAAAGGTACTGTCTCTTGCAAGGGACAGTATAGTGGTCAGATACAGGTTTTTTGACAGGGCTCTTGCGGCCGTAAAGCTCATTGAGGATCCACAGGCGGTCACTTATGTAAGCGGCCCGGGGTTTTTGCGATACAACCCGGCAAAGCTCATCAATGACTATATGAATGATGCGAATTCTGTCACACGTCTTCTGCTCCACGTAATATTTCACAGCATTTTCATGCATTATCAGAGAGAAGACATCGCGAATCAGGACTATTGGGACATTGCCTGTGACGTGGCAGCAGAGAATGCCGTCCTCTCACTTGGAGGAGATATATCAAAGCTGACCGACACACAGGTGCAGATCATACTGGCAAAACTTGGCAAATGGGTCCCCCATCTGACCGCCGAAGCTCTGTACAGGGAGTTCATGGTTGGCGGGATATCCTCCGATTCTGCAAAGGAATATGCCAGGCTCTTCTCACCGGACCTTCATTACCGCAAGGAGGAAGCAGGTTCAGATGAGATCACCATATCCTCCGAACAGTGGGAGAAGATATCAAGACGTGTCGCGGCAGAGCTGAAATCTTTTTCAAAGGATATCAGGGGAGGGGACACGATCCTTTTGAACATCAGGCAGGGAATGAAGAAGAAGGCAGACTATGACGACATAGTCAGGAGATTTGCGGTCATCACCGAGGAGATAAGGGTAAATCCGGACGAGTTTGACTATGTTTACTATACTTACGGACTGACAAAATACAAAAACATGCCCCTTATAGAGCCTCTCGAATACACGGATGAGAATAAGATAAGGGAATTTGTCATAGCTGTGGATACGTCTGCATCGGTCCGCGGCAAGATGGTTGAGGGCTTTCTGACCAGAACCTTTGATCTTCTGTCCGGATCCGTATCCTTTTCGGACACCATGAATGTGCATGTCATCCAGTGTGACAGCGGTATCACGGATGATACCGTCATAACAGACAGGAGCATGATACCACATCTGGCAGAAAACCTTAAGGTAAAAGGCTTCGGAGCAACCGATTTCCGGCCGGTCTTTGAATATGTCGCGGACCTGATAGCTCAAAAGAAGCTGGCCAACCTGAAAGGTATGATATATTTTACTGACGGATACGGGATATATCCGGAGAATCCACCTCCGTATGACTGTATGTTCGTCTTCGACAGGGAGGACGAGTTCAGACCACCTACCCCCGCCTGGGCATATGTCTCGATCTTTGATCGAGACAGCCAGAGCGGCGCCAGAGCGGACTAAATCCTGCATATGATTTAGATCGATCTTTGATCGAGACAGCCGGAGCGGCGCTTGAGCGGACTAAATCCTGCATATGACTTAGATCGATCTTCGATCGAGACAACTAAACCTTAAATATCGACAGGAGACTATCATGAACATTAAGGAAGCCAAGAATTACATCAAAGACACTGTAAGTGCATATCTCAAGAAGGATGAGTTCGGAGATTACAGGATACCGGTTGAAAAACAGCGGCCTATCTTCCTGATGGGTGCACCCGGTATCGGAAAAACCGCCATAATGAGCCAGATAGCGAACGAACTCGATATTGCACTTGTGAGTTACTCTATGACTCATCATACCAGACAGTCTGCCCTGGGCCTTCCTTTTATAACCGAAAAGAAGTACGGAGACGCTACGGTCAGTGTATCCGAATATACCATGAGCGAGATCATAGCCAGCGTATACGACACCATGGAGGGATCCGGTGTCAGCGAGGGGATCCTTTTCCTCGATGAGATTAACTGTGTTTCCGAAACCCTCTATCCTTCGATGCTCCAGTTCCTTCAATACAAGGTCTTCGGGAAGCACGCAGTTCCGGCCGGATGGATCATAGTCACAGCCGGAAATCCCCCCGAATACAACAGGGCGGTAAGGGAGTTCGATGTCGTAACACTTGACCGTATGAAGGTGATAAAGGTTGAAGCGGACTATCCCGCCTGGGCTGCATATGCACTGCAGAAGGGTGTCCATGCTTCCATAACCGGCTTTCTTGAGACCAACAGGGACTGCTTTTACAAGGTTGAGACAACGGCCTACGGCAAGACCTATGTAACGGCAAGAGGCTGGGAGGATCTGTCGGATATCATCACCCTCTATGAAGAGGACGGCAAGGAAGTAAATGACAGTCTGATATGTCAATATATCACAGATGAGAAGACAGCCAAGGAATTCTCAGCTTATTATGACCTCTATAACAAGTACAAAAAACAGTATGATGTTGAAGAGATATTCTCCGGCCGGATATCCGAAGCTACAGCAAAGGCTGCGGCTTCTGCCCCTGTGGATGAAAGGCTTGCCCTGACCGGGCTCCTTGCCGACACTATAAGAGGCCGTATGAGGCAGGTACTTGACGAACACCGCCTCCTTACGGGAATAAGACCTGCTTTGTCCGCTCTTGCAAAGTGCACGGATGATGAAGTGGAAAAAAGGCTGGATGAGCTGGCAGATGCCGCATCGGCCGTAATACTTAAAAGATCCAGGGCAGGATCCTTGTCCGCCGAGGAAAAGACCCATAATAAGCGGGTGATCCGTTTCTACAAAGAGGCAAAAAAAAGAAGGCAAAAAGGCGAAGATATCAAGGATATCTTCAACAGGAAGGTTGCGGCCCTCAAAGGATCGGCCGATGCCGTACTTTCAGACGTCGACAATCTCTTTGCCGGAATTGAGACGATATTTGGGGAGGACAGCAATGAGATGCTGGTTCTTGTGACGGCTCTTACGCTTTCATCCGACTCGGCAGAGTTCTTTTCGGATTTCAGATCGCTTACCTATGAGAAGTACAACAAGGTCCTCAAGGTAGGTGACAGGGCACAAAAGCTGCGCAAAGAGATAAGTTCTCTTATGGAATTGACATGAATGCTAACGGATATGAGATCAATGACGGTATCCTCGATCTTTCGGGATTGGGACTGACCCAAATAGACAGGAAAGCATTTCTTTCGGCCAGATCGGTAAGGGAGGTATATCTGCCTTCGGGCATTACGCATGTTGGCGACTGGGCCTTTGCCAAATGCTCCAATCTTACAAGGGTGTGTTTTGCGGACCCCTTCCGTCCGGGCCTCTTTGGCAAGGATGTCTTTACGGGATGCGGAAAGCTGTCATATATAGGCTTTGCCGGCATGGATAAGGCTGCCTCAAGGCTTCTGGCCCTTTCTGCCAATATGCTCTACTACGACCATCTTCTCCGTTCCGATGATGTGGGACTGAAGAGCTGGTACGAAAAATGGGATATATGTCTTGCCTCAAAGCTTAAGAGCGATGATGCCGAGGCAAAGATGAGTGCGGCCCTGTGCGGTGAAGAGGACATATCCTATGACGGTATAGGGTCTGTTGACGGTGAGATGCCGGGCGAGACGGGCGACTATGTTGCAGCCGAGGAAAGAAAGAAAAGCGCCCTTTGTTATATCCGTCTGTCAAATGACCTGTTTCTTGCAGATGATAAGAGGAGGCTGATCGAGGACCATATCAGAGAAAACCGCCTGGGCTGCGGATCGGGCAGCAGTTTTTATGCCATATTTGAGGAATGTGATGCAGATACGGACTTTCTGCGCCTGTATCTTGATATCGTAGAACCCGACAGGGAAACCATGGGAAAGATGATCGATGCGGTAAGTGCAAAGTACGTCGGGGCAAGGGCATTTCTTATAAAGACCGCAGGTTCAAAGAGTACCGGCCTTGATGATCTGATGCTGTAGAAGTACAGGGCGGGCCCCATATCCTATGGCGGTCTTAGCAGCGGTTGATGAATTCAGACCGGAAATGATGTATAATATCCATTATGGAGATGACGGAGTCTTTATTTGATAACATAATAAACACCGCTCAGGACTGTGTTTTCTGGAAGGACAAACAGCGCAGATTCGTGGGCGTTAACAGAGCCTTTCTGGATTTTTACGGCTTTTCTTCCGTAGATGTCCTGATAGGCAAGACCGATGAGGACATGGGCTGGCACAGTGATCCCGAACCCTACCGTCAGGATGAGCTGCGTGTTCTTGGAGGACACAGTACGTACAAGGTTCAGGGCAAGTGTATCATAAGAGGCCAGGAAAGGGATATCATCGCTTCCAAACGTCCCATATATGAAGGCGATGAGATAGTGGGCCTTGTCGGGAGCTTTGTTGATATCACGGATGTTTTAAATAAACGCGATAACAGCGAAAGGACGCAGGTTTTATATACGCGTGAGATGCTCAGGGCCATCCCTTTTTTCGACAGGATACTTGATGAGATACCCATTGAGAACATACTTGATCCTCTTACCGGGACCATAAGCAGGGGTTATATGATCAGGTTTGCCCATTCGCTGTTTGCAAGCAATACTCCCTTTACATTCATAATAATCGATCTCGATAATTTCAAATATATCAATGATACATACGGACATCATACAGGGGATGTGGTTCTTGCCACGGTCTCAAAAGGACTGGCGGATCATATCGGAGAAGGGGGTATAGTCGGAAGATTTGGAGGAGACGAACTTCTTATCATAGATCTGAAAGATACGGATGCAGGGTCCAAGGCTGATTTTATGGAGACCATGTACCAGACCGGTGATGTCTTAAGACGCCATGTTGAGGTTGACGATCATGATCTTTTCATATCCGGGACAAGCGGATGCGCAACTTTCCCGGATGATGCCGGAACCTATGAAGAGCTTTTTTCCAAGGTTGACAAGATGCTCTACCTGGGAAAGAGCAAGGGGCGTAACTGTTATAACATCTATGACGAGAGCCTCCATGGGGGGCTTGATATGAAAAAGCTCGCCAAGCAGGGCGTATATACCAATATGAACACCCTTATGGGGATGCTTGAGCAGGTATCGGGTTTCGGAAACCGGCTCAGATCCGTGATGTCGCTCCTTCGTTCGGAGCTTAACATCACAGACCTGTACTATGTCGGAGCAAAGCGGAGACTGCGGTCCGTGATAGATGTATCGCTGGATGAAGACGTGTGCGACATCGACCTTGTAATGAAAGAAGACCTGTATGCGGAAAGTGATCTGGAAGGGATAAGGGACATAAGTCCCGTATTGTATAAGACCCTGGACAGACATGGCATAGGCCCTATCCTCATAGTCAGGATCGGCCTTAACATGGAGACCGACGGTTACCTGGTCTGTGCCGAACCCGGCAGCAGCCGGATATGGCAGGAGGACGAATGCGGTATACTTTATTTTATCGCCAAATCGCTGGCAGCCTATATCAGACTCAGCGGTGAGAAAATAGATGGTGACTAGTACAGTGTTAATGGTCAGACAGGACCCGCTTCTGCTGTAAATCTTAGACCAGTAAATTGTCGGAGGAAACGCCGGAAACTGTAAGACGTTCATCAACTCAAAGTCAGTGGAGCCGGGGTTTAAAATGTGTGTGACAGATGTGTGATGATCGGCATGATAAGATGTGCCTGTAAATAAACAGACAGACAGCTTCGCAAGAGCAAACTTGACAGGGATGACGGTATCAGCAAGTTCGAGATCGATTTCACAGCCGGTACGACCAAGTATGAATATGATATCGATCCCGTAAGCGGACGTGTCCTTGGATTTGAGAGCGAAAGTATATTTGATGACTGATATCCGGGTGTTAGAGGCCTGTATAAGATAGGGACAGTTCATAATGAGCTGTCCCTTTTTTCCATTCTCGATCGATCATATAACGTACATATCCCATTTTTCTGACAGGCTGTTCCGGCATCCGTTCGCAAAGTCACTGAGTTTTAAGTCGTCCGTATACCGGTTCAGGTTGGAATTGATCCTGTTCCAGAAGATCCTGTTTATAACAGATCGCAGTTCGCCGTCATCATCCGGCTCTTCCATGTCTGCAAGTATGTTCTTATCAAGAGCGTTCAGTATGTCTGAAAGACTGATCTTTTCAGGTGAGCGGGAAAGGGTATATCCTCCCTTAAGCCCCTTTTGAGCGCTTATAAAGCCGGCCTGCCTGAGCAGGAGCAGAATATGCTCGAGGTACTTACCCGAGATGTTCTGTCTTTGTGAGATCTCGGGTCCGGAAACACTGTGTCCGTCACCCCCATGCAGGGCTATATCTGTCAGTGCGATAAGTCCGTATTCCACTCTCGTTGAAACCTTCATTACAAAACCTCCCGTCAGGTTCTTTTCCGGATCTATGCCTCGAAAATGATTATATCCATATATACCTAGTATGTCAATAGGCATTATGGGAATTATTCATGTACAAAAGGAAGATCATATTTTACATAAAGTCAGGCCTTTGATATAATTAAAACGCTTGATGTAAAAGGAGTTTGAAGCGTATGAAAAAGTGGAAAAACTGGAAGATCATCCTGTTCGTCACGATCTGTGTGTGTCTTAATATAGGCGGAAAGATCCTGGCCCAATGGCTTGAGCTTCCGGTGTGGGCTGACAGCTTCGGGACAGCTCTGTGCGCATATATTGCCGGTCCTCTGTGCGGTGCCCTGGTCGGATTTACGGGTAATATGGCCTACTGCATGTTCAACCGGCTTTCGGCAGTTTATTCACTTACCAGCATAGCGCTGGGTCTGATCGTGGGCGTAGCGGCGAGACGGCGCTGGTTCGACCAGTTTTACGGTTTTATGAAGACTGCTTCTTTTACGGTACTTACCGCTCTTGTCGTTTCGGTACCTATCGATCTCATCTTTGACAACGGGTATACGGGTAATAAATGGGGTAATGGGGTCATTGATTTCCTCAGGTCCTCGGACTGGCCATCTTTCCTGTGCACCGTCATGGGCCAGCTTTCCATTGAATTCGCCGACAAGGTGCTGACTATCGCTGCCGTTTATATCGTAATACTTATCCGTCGGGAGCGCCGGAGAGAGAAAGATGAAAAAAAAAAGCGGTCGGGAAATGCAACCGGTGCCGCCCTTATCCTGTGTCTTTTGGCCGGCGTGACACTTTCCTGCCCCGAGCCGGCTTACGGGGCCCCGCTGCAGGAGACAACGGATTATAACGATTATGTCCAGAGCATATATTCCAGTAACAACGGGCTTCCGTGCGGTGAAGCAAATGATATTGCCCAGACCAATGACGGTGTGCTGTGGATAGGCACTTATGCCGGACTGTACCGTTATAACGGGAGGGAGTTCCGCTGGGTGGATAATTATGAATCCGTCAGAAATGTAAACTGCCTTTATGTTGATGAAGAAGGCCGTCTGTGGATAGGGACCAACGATAACGGGCTTTCCATAGTGATAAGGGAAAAGGTTGTTAACGTTCTTGATCAGACATCCGGGCTTCCGTCCAATTCAGTGCGCTCCATCATAAGGGCGACGGACGGATACTATTATATCGGGACCACCGGCAGCATGCAGATACTGATGATGAACAACGGTCTGAAGGTGGCGAACACCCTTGACGATGTCAACTATACGGACAGCATCACCGCAGATGAGAAAGGACACGTTGCGGCAGTATCTTCGGACGGACGGCTGTTTCTCATGAGCAAAGGCCAGGTCATGTGTTCGCTTCAGTTACCTGATGAGAGTGAACAGTACAGCTGTTGCTCTTTTGCGCCCGACGGAAAGCTTATGGTGGGATCGTCCACAGACCATATATACAGTTTTGATGTCTCAGGTAACGGGCTGAAAGCTTCGGATGTAACGACGTGCGAGGGTATCGGCAATATCAACAACTTAAGCTATCTGGAAGACGGAACGCTCTTTGTTTCCGCTGACAACGGGGTATCATACCTGGATATAAACGGGTATCACCGGCTGAATACAAATGATTTTAACAATTCCATCGACAATATGCTCTATGACTATCAGGGCAATCTCTGGTTTACCTCTTCAAGGCTGGGCCTCCTGCGGCTTGCCAAGTCTCCTTTTAAGGATGTTTACAGTGCGGTAGGTATGGCCCGTCGTGTAGTGAATGCCGTGGTCTACTGGCAGGACTGTTACTATATAGGTACAGACACCGGACTTGATGTTGTGGACAGGTCATGCCGCAAGAGGGTGGAAAATGATCTTACCACTGCGCTTGACGGCAGACGGATACGGTGTATGTATGTTGATGATATGGATCATCTGTGGGTCTGTACTTACGGGGGCGGACTTATGGAGTATTCTGTGGATGGTCAGGCCTGGGAATACAATGCCGAAAACGGGAGCTTCGGAAACCGGGCAAGGATAGTGACACAGCTTTCGGACGGTACTATACTTGCAGCCGGAGATACGGGAGTAAGCTATATCAGGAACCATGAGGTCACGAAGACTATCCGTAATGAGAACGGCCTGATCAATTCCATGATCCTTACTCTGACCGAGAGGAGTGACGGAACGGTCCTGGCCGGTACGGACGGAGACGGCATTGCCGTTCTTAAGGACGGCGAGGTAGCGGATATGCTTACCCGTGACGACGGACTTACCAGCGGCG
Source organism: Lachnospiraceae bacterium (assembly GCA_024693225.1). GTDB lineage: Bacteria > Bacillota > Clostridia > Lachnospirales > Lachnospiraceae > UBA2868. The sequence goes on along the minus strand of JAILLI010000009.1, from coordinate 5,266 downwards.
TGATACTCCGTACGATAAAGGATCCCAAATCCGAGGGCGTCTTTATAGTGACAAGCAACAGCCTGTGCTATCTTGAACCGGATGGAGCTATACGCGTGCTGGACAAGTTTCCCTATTTCAATAACTATGATATCTGGGTCAAAGACGAGGATACGCTTTTTGTAATGTCAAGTGCCGGGATCTATGTAGTGGAGCGTGACGAGCTCGTGGCCGGAGGTGAGATGTTCTGGGAGCTTCTGGATGCGAGAAGGGGACTGGGAACCTCGCTTACCGCCAATTCGTGGAACTATTATAACGGGAGAGGGGAACTCTTCCTGCCGTGTGACACGGGTGTATATATCATAGACGTTGAAAAGTACAACAGTGATGTCAGGTCATACCGTATGCAGCTGGCATCTGTCCGCCTGGACGGGGTTCAGGTGCCTATTGCCCGCATGGGGGCCATAACCGTGGGTCAGGACGTCAACCGCGTTGAGCTGGCACCGGAGATACTCAACTACACGATCCAGGACCCTACCGTAGGTTATTATCTTGAAGGCTATGACAGTCAGTGGACCATACTTCCGCAAAACAGTCTTAACAATATCATATATGCGAATCTTCCGTCCGGGAATTTCGTATTCCATCTTGCTATCCTTGACAGCGCCGGTGAACGCGTCCTTGAGGAGCGCAAATTCGATCTGGTCAAGGAGGGCGGCTTCTACGAAGAGCGAAGTTTTCACATATATATGGTCCTGCTTTTGTCTCTGTTCATCATATGGTTCACGTGGATGGTCGTCCAGAGACAGCTCAATCAGCAGCAGATCAAGCTAAACATGGCTAACGAGACGGTCATGGCTATAGCGAACGCAGTCGATGCCAAGGATGTGCGAACCCATCAGCATTCCGTCCGTGTGGCAGAGTACTCCGAAATGATAGCCAGAGAGATGAACTGTTTTAAATGGTGGCACAGGAGGAAGGCTCTTGCCAATCTGAAAAATGCAGCCCATATGCATGATATAGGAAAGATAGGGATCCCCGACAGCGTACTCAACAAGGTCGGCCGTCTGACTGATGAGGAATATGCGAAGATGAAGTCACATGTTATCGGCGGCGCGGAGATACTGAAAGACTTTACTCTTGTAGAGAACGTTGTGGACGGAACAAAGTACCATCATGAGCATTATGACGGCAGCGGTTATCCTGAAGGGTTAAAGGGTGATGAGATCCCACTTTTCGGCCGTATCATCTGCGTGGCCGATGCCTTTGATGCGATGACCTCAAACAGGGTATACAGAAGCTCGATGGATACCGAGTATGTTATGAACGAAATGAGACGCGGGAGAGGTACACAGTTCGATCCGGAGGTTCTCGACGCTTTCATGCGTCTTGTTGATAAGGGGATAATCGATCCGAACAGGATCTATGCCCAGAGACGCGAGGAGATCGAGAGCGCCGATCAGGAAGCGTCCGAGGAACTGAAGCGAAGGGCCATGGAAGATAAACAGATCCAGAATGAAAAAATGAATAATGACGAAACGGATAAATCCGGGGACGGGAAAGGAGCAAACCTATGAAGCGGGTATATATCATAACTGCACTGACCTGCCTTGTCATACTGGCTGCTTTTATAGGCATCTTCCGTTTGATCGATCCTTCCGGCGGAAGGGAGACGCTGATGATAGGCTTTATCTACGACAACGATGAGAGCACACCCTATACCTATAATTTTTCACTTGCTAAAGATGCCGTGAAAAAAGAGTACGGGGACCGGGTCAGGATAGAGACCTGCAGCAACGTTCTTGATGACGAGATGGAAGAGCCCTTAAGGGAACTGGCTGAAAAGGGTTGCGACATCATCTTCTTCAACGGATACAGTGAGCTGGTCAGGGAACTGGCCCCGGACTATCCCAATACCCAGTTCTGTCAGACTTCATATATGGATATGAGCCATCAGACGGTTCCGCCCAATTATCATACATTTAAGGGTGAGGCTTATCAGGGCCGCTATGTGAGCGGGATCGTGGCAGGCATGAAGATACGTGAGATGATCCTGGAAGGGGTCATTTCGGAGGATGAGGCAGTTGTCGGATTTGTTGCTGCTTTTCCCACCTCAGAGGTCATATCAGGCTATACGGCCTTTCTTCTGGGAGTGCGGTCAGTGGTATCCCAGGCGGTAATGCATGTTTGCTACACTGAAACCTGGAGCAGTTATGCCCATGAAAAGAGTGCCGCCAGACAGCTGATCGATGACGGGTGCGTGGTGATCTCACAGCATACCGATACGATAGGGCCGGCGATAGCATGTGAAGAATCCAATATGGAAAGACCTGTCTATTTTATAGGATACAACCAGAGCATGTCGGAGGTCGCTCCGTCCTCATCTCTTGTGACATCAAGGATCTGCTGGGAACCATATGTTCTTTCGGCAGTGGATGCCGTAATGAGGAACAAGCCCATAGAAGCGGTCGTCTCCGGAAAGATCCATGGTACGGATGTGTCGGCCGGATTTGAAAAGGGCTGGGTAGAGATGATCGATCTCAACCAGCAGGTAGTCACTCCCGGAACGCAGGAAGCCATGGATAAGGCCATAGACAAGTTTAAACGGGGAAACGGAGATTTTGTCTTCCGCGGCAATTATATCGGCATAGATCCCAATGATCCTTCCGATACCTGGGATCTGCACAATGATTTTAAGGAGAACGAAAATACGTCGTATCCCCTTTTCCATTATATACTTTCGGATGTTATAACCATAGAACCGATAAAGTAATACAGAAAGCTTTGACCCCTTAGCCGAAGGCGGTTTTGAAGGGGCGAAGGTTCAAAGATGCGGAGGAGATGATATGAAAGAATACTACATAAAAGATGATGGTACAGACCTGCATATAAAGCTCGAGAAGCCGGAAGGGGTCGACAGATGTCCGCTTGTCATTATAGTACACGGATATACCGGCCACATGGAAGAAGACCATATAGCAGGATGCGCAAAGGCCGTACTGGATGCGGGATTTGCAGCGCTCCGCGTTGAGATGTACGGACACGGAAAGAGCGGAGGGTCATTCAGGGATCACACATTATATAAGTGGGTCTCTAACATGCTTACCGTAACAGAGCATGCCAGATCACTTGATTTTGTAACGGATATGTATCTGTGCGGACACTCGCAGGGCGGACTTCTTGTTATGCTCATTGCAGGCATGTGCCCCGACCGTTTCAAGGCCATAATCCCCATGTCTCCCGCATGGATGATCCCCGAATATGCCAGATCCGGTGAGTTTCTCGGATCGGTCATAGATCCTTTGAACATTCCCGATGAATTCCGTCAGGATGAGGAGAATATCCTTTCGGGTAATTATGTCAGAGTGGCCCAGACCATACATGTTGAAGATGAGATAAAAAGATACAGCGGCCCCGTCCTTATAATACACGGGGATATGGACGAGGTGGTACCCTACGCTTACGCTCAGAAGGCTGTTGATCTTTACAAAAATGCCAGACTTGCCACGATAGTGGGTGATGACCACTGCTATGATCATCATCTTGATCAGGTCACGAAAGCCCTGACCGACTTTCTGCTTGCTGATGACGCGAATTGCTTCGTTTCTCCGAAATCCTCGCGATTCTAAAAGACTCGCGATAGCGCTGATTACTCGTATTTTGCGGGCCTAAGTCCATAAAGCGTTCTATGCAAGTATGATTGCTTCATGATCTTTTGACCCTGTCATCAAATATCATCTGTGTGTCATATGCACACCAAAGGAGGACTATATGAAAAACATAAGAACTATCATAGGTATAATGCTTACAACATGCATGGTGACATGCCTTTGCGGCTGCGCGGCAGTAACGCTGACGGTTCCGGATGAGAGGGCGCAGGTGGCGGGATCCGTTCCGGAAAGCGGCGCAGTAGCCGAAGCAGAGTCTGATGTGTCTTCCGAGACAAAAGAAGAGGCCGTCGATCTTGAATACTGGAGCGAGGATTCCAAGGCAGCCGCATCTATAAGAGAGTATGTGAATAAAGTTACCGACGAGAATTCGCCCTCTTTCATACCCGTTAAAGACAGGCTGGCAGTCTTCGATCTTGACGGCACGTTGATGGGTGAGCTTTATCCTTCCTACTTCGAGTACATGATGTTCATCCACAGGGCACTGCATGACGACACCTATACCGCTCCGTCAGTTATCGCGGATTTTGCAAAAGAGCTCGAGAAAGATATATATGCCGGCGAACAGGCGGACAATCCCGAGAGACAGCACGCGGTATATGCCGGAAGGATCTATTGGGGCATGACACCGGATGAACTTATGGAATACACACGCGCTTACATGAAGACCCCGGCAGACGGTTTTACAAATCTGACAAAGGGTGAGGCTTTCTATTGGCCCATGGCCTCGCTTGTAAAATATCTCGAGGCAAATGATTTTACGGTATATGTTGTGAGCGGATCGGACAGGACTGTTGTGCGGGCGCTCGTTGAAGACACCCTCGGGATCCCGGCCAACAGGGTTATAGGCATGACCTATAATTTTATCGCAGCAAACCAGCATTTACATGATGGACTCGATTATGTATATACAAAGGATGATGAAGTCATGCTGGGAGGTGACCTCATCATCAAGACCGTCAAGATGAACAAGGTCACTGCGATCGCGACAGAGATAGGCATGGTGCCTGTTCTTTCGTTCGGCAACACTTCCGGTGACCAGTCGATGGCGCAGTATACAGTCAATAACGATAAGTATGAGACAAGAGCCTATATGCTCCTTTGCGATGATCTTGTAAGAGAACACGGCAATATGAAAAAGGCCGATGCTATGCAGCAAATGTGCGATGAGTGCGGTTTCGAGCCGATCTCCATGCGTGATGATTTTGCGACCATATACGGTGAGGATGTGGGTATCGTCGATTACGAAGGGCTTGAAGTAGAAAAAACACCGTAAAGATCATAACCAAAGAAGCCGGATCCGGCAGATTAAGAGGGACCAAAATGAATGCGGGCGGCAGACAAAAAGCAGGGGCGGTATTGCTGACACTTATCGGTATTACGGCTATATTCCTATTGTTGTCTTTCTCTTTGAAAACCATGGGGAATAACGAAGCGCAGAGCGAGAAAGCCGTGGCGCTTACCAATATCAGGGAGACGATGAAGTGGAGAAGGTGTTCGAAGATGCCCTTCCCGAAATAGGCAGGAATATACCTGAGATATTAAGCGGTCCCCTCTATAAAGGAGTTCTGGCTTTTGACGGCACGAGCACCAGGGTTTCCATCATCGCCGAGTGTAAA
>JAILLI010000059.1 GCA_024693225.1 Lachnospiraceae bacterium | reverse complement strand
GATCGGCGACTGGAATTACGAGATAAGGGAAGATTATAATGCAAGAAAACAGTGATCAGGCCCAAGTTATATTTGAAGGGGATATAACGGAAAGCAGGAATTTTCCTGAAAAAAATAAAACCGCCGGCACCTGCCGGCGGTTTTTGTGCAGCATCATAGAAAATGATCAGATCATTTTTCCAGTTTCCTGTAGGTTACTGCTGCAAGTGCGGCACCGACAAGGGGTGCAAGGATAAAGACCCAAACAGATCTGATCGGATCGCTGTTGCCGGTGCAAAGGGCAACGATGGCAGGAGCGATCGATCTGGCGGGATTGACGCTCGTACCTGTAAGGCCTATGCCAAAGATGTGAACGAAGGTAAGCGTAAGACCTATAACAAGGCCGCCAAATGAGCCGTGACCGGCTTTGGATGATGTAACGCCAAGGATCGTAAGAACGAAGATGAATGTAAGGACTATCTCAACGACAAGGCCTGCGATGATGCTTCCGTTGACACCGGCCAGGCCGTTTGAGCCGTATCCGCCGGTCATGTCGGTAACTCCACCTGCAGTAAAGATCACGGCGAGAAGGATGGTTCCGATGAAAGCACCGATCACCTGAGAGATAACGTAGCCCCAGAAGTCCTTCTTTTCCATACCGCCGGACATGAGCACTGCAAGGCTTACGGCAGGATTGACATGACAACCGCTGATGTTTCCGATGCAGTAAGCCTCGGCCACTATTGAAAGGCCGAACGCAAGAGCCGTTAAAAGATAACCCGACCCGCTTGCTGCATCACAGCCTACAAGCATGGCTGTTCCGCATCCCATAAGGACCAGGACCGCCGTTCCTATACATTCCGCAACATATTTCTTCATGGTATTCATACCTCCCTCATAAAGTTTTATAGGGATATTGTAGTCTTTCTGCCCGCTAAAATCAACATGACGCGATAGGTATATAACAACGTTGATTTTATGGTATTAAATGTGGTATTGTAACCTTGCGAATCGATAATATTCCATGGATTTCGCACATTACATTTTATTGCTGGAAAACCATGCAAAAGGAGGCTTGCGATGTTATTTAAGAAGGAAACAACCAATCAGGCCCTGCTTGAGGCCATTGACGGTAGCAACGTGGAAGACGTCATTAAGGGTGGAGATCTGATAAGCAGCCGCGGCGTCGTTTCGGACAGTGACAAGGAAGTCATACAGCGGATAAACGGTATGGCTGCCCGGATAATGGAGTACGCTAACAACGAGACCGCAAAGCTCAACATGGTCAATGAGATAATAAATTCAGGTATGTGGACTATGTATTTTGACCCCAAGAACGGCGAGATCAACAGGGTCGACTGGAGTGACGAGTTCCGCAGGATGATAGGATTCAAGAACAGGACCGATTTTCCCGATACATTGGAAGCATGGACCAGCAGGCTGCATCCCGAAGACAAGGACATGGTTCTGTCAGAGTTTGGAGGAACGCTGGCCGATAAGACCAATACCAAGAAGTATGATGTCAATTACCGGTTAAAGCTCAAGTCAGGAGAGTACAGGTGGTACCGTGCAGCAGGCAATCTGTCCAGGAATGCCAAGGGTGTGCCTGAGATCTTCATAGGGATCTTCATAGATATAACGGACCAGATGGAGCAGTCGAAGAAACTGGAGATTGAGACCCAGCGCCATGATGCCATAGACAGTACCCTGTCCGAGGGCAGCTGGAGCATGAACGTGGTCGGCAGAGATCCCTCCAATCCCAATAATGCTTTCTGGTGGAGCCAGCAGTTCCGCCGCCTTCTGGGATACAAGGACGAGCATGATTTTCCCAACGTGCTCAATTCATGGAGTGACAGCCTTCATCCGGAAGACAAGCAGATGGCACTGAATGCTTTCAATAAGCATGTAAACGATTATTCGGGCAACACACCCTTTGATCTTGAATACAGACTGAGGCGCAAAGACGGTTCTTACAGGTGGTTCAGGGCCATTGGCAAGACCGTAAGGGAGAGCGACGGAACTCCCATAGTTGTCGCAGGCTCGATACTGGACAT
>JAILLI010000035.1 GCA_024693225.1 Lachnospiraceae bacterium | reverse complement strand
TGAAAATATCAGTGCCCGCAGGATAAAGACGGATATTATCGATGAAGCCGGATCTGATCAGGCTGATCAGGAGACGGAAAACCACAGGGGTATCTCCTGTGATGTATATGGTGTAAGGGTAAAGGACCATCTGCTGATCAGGATCAAAACACTGTTTGGGACAAGGCAGACCACCATTGCCCTCGAGGACAGTATCCGTTACGCATATATAGGTATTACGGGAGAAAACTGTATCATCAGTAACATAAATACCTCTTACTCGGAAGATAAGGCGGGGGACGACAGCATCACAAGGATCGCTGATGAGATAAGCTTCATAGACGGTCCTGCCGGTGATATACCGAATGTCCAGATAAACGGCTGGCGCTTCCAGTCTTCACAGGCAGTTCCCGTTACGGGTGATATGCGTATAACCTTTCACTCAAAAAGTCTTCCTACGGCAAGGCTCGTATGGCATTGTCCATATGTCAACCTGTTTTATTCAAAAAACGGTCAGACGGACGGGGAAGGATTTGTTGATTATGCCGTTGTCAGACTGGATGGCGAAGACTGGGATTCCAACGATTACGCAAATAATGAAAACTCAAATTCAAAGAATGACGAATTTGGAAACTGGGATAAGTGGAAGGAACGTAACCGTGCCGGCCTTGACTGGGAAGTAACAGTCAGACGAAACGGCAACAAGGTTATGGTAAGTTCGGAAAATGCAGGTGTGATCGTCAGGTTCACCTCTGTGATCAAACTCGATCCGCCCGAGGTCTTCCTTGCACTTACAGGAGATCAGGTGGCGATCACAGATATCAGGATACGGAATATTTAGTCTCTGCCAAAAAGGAAGATTAATATGGGAATGTCTGTTGAGATCATCGGTTATATAGGATCATTACTTGTTCTTGTATCAATGCTTATGACTTCCGTTGTAAGGCTTCGCGTCATCAATCTTATCGGAAGTGTCATTTTCGCCGGATATGCCCTGCTGATACGATCCTATCCGACGGCCTTCATGAACATATGCCTGGCGGGAATAAACCTGTACTACCTGATACGTATCTTTAAGGAACCAAAGATATATGAACCTGTAAGGGTCGATCCGGATGATTCATATCTAACCTATCTCCTTAACCGGGATCTGGATGATATCCGGCTGTGGTTTCCCGAGTTTTCCGTAGGTGATGAGAGGGCGGATGTGGCCTATATCATATGCTGCAAAACAGATCCGGCCTGTCTCTTCCTTGGCAGAAATGAAGGTGACCGCCTGGAGGTGATCCTTGATTATGCAACCCCCGTCTACCGGGACACCTCAGTTGGAAGATTTTTGTACAGACACCTGGCGACCCGGGGCTTTACCTCTTTTATATTCAGACAGAAATCCGTAGGACACATCCCTTACATGGAGAAGATAGGGTACAAAAAGAGGGAAGACGGTGCTTACATCCTCGATATATAGCAAAATATGTGTTTTTTGTGTGAATTGAATTTACAAGCCGGGCCTGTCGTGCTATATTTGTTTTCGCTTTTTTCTTATTTATATGAAATAATTCGGTTTAAACGATAAGGGATTTACTGATGATCTGTCAGTTCAGCCCGGGAGATGATATGAGAAAACCATATGGTGTGAAAATAATGCTGATCCTGACGGCTGCCGGGATGCTTCTTGCAGGTTGTAACGGCACCGGTTCCAAGGAAACTGAGGATGAACAGGAAGCGAAGAGGATCCGCGTATCCGTTGACAATCCTGTCAGAAGAGATATTGAGATCACGGGAGATTTTATCGGGACTGTGTCTGCCGATTCCACGATTAACGTTGTGCCCAAGCTTTCCGGCGATGTGACAAATGCATACTTTGAAGTAGGCGACTATGTCAATGCCGGAGACCTGATGTTTACCATAGATGATACTTCAGCCAGGATATCTATGAAACAGGCTCAGGCAGCCCTTGATTCAAGCAGGGCTTCCCTGGGTTCGGCACAGGCGGGACTGGATGCTGCCAGGGTATCAAATCTGTATACGACCGCCCAGGTCACCCAGCAGTGGGGAACTGCGGGAACCAATGAAATGCAGCTTGCCAATGCGGTCAATTCAGCAAAATACGGCCTGATGAACGCAAATGAAAACAATGATGCCGCCGCAACCCAGCTTGATTATATCAGGAGCCAGATCTCCGATATCGATGATCAGATAAGCGATCTTGAAGATGATAAGGAAAACATGGCGAATTATGCCAAAGCACTTATGCAGATCAAGAAGGTCTATACTGCCATAGTATCATGCGCCGGTCTTGAGGAAGCAGCCATCCCGGCTGCTCTTAATGCAGTATATGTTGATTACGGCATTACTGACATGGGACTTAGTACAACGGATCCCGAAGCGGCTGCGAAAACATATCTCGAGATCTCCACGAGCGGTGGGGCATTTACCGTGGAAGAACTTGATTCCATGATAGCAGGAGCCAATTCCGCTGCCTCTGCCATAGATTCACTTGAAGATGCCAAAGAACAGCTCCTTGTCAGCAAGGCACAGGCAGAGGTCGCAAAGACAGCTGCTTCTACGGGCGTGTGTCAGGCCCAGGATGCGGAAGCTCTTGCCCAGAGGATGCTTGACGATTACAGGAATTATACACTTGCTACTATAATCACAGGCGGAAACGCACAGCTTGCAGGTGCCACTTCCCAGGTAGCTTCTGCCGAAGCGGGAGTAAAGCAGGTTCAGGCCGGAGTGGTCCAGGCTGAGACAGGGGTTGAAGCAGCCCAGCTCCAGCTTGATTATACAAATGTCAAAGCTCCCGTATCCGGAGTAGTCACTTCAAAAAATATCACGGTCAATAATATGGCTGCAGCCGGTTCACCGGCTTATGTCATCACTGCCGATGACAGGCAGTATGTGGAATTCTATGTTTCCGAGGCAGTTATGGAAAGACTGCTCGTCGGCCAGGAGATAACTGTCACAAGGAACGGGACTGTATATAAGGCCGAGATCACGGAAAATGCGGGTGTTGCCGATGCCATTAACGGACTTTTCTTTGTAAAAGCCCAGGTACTGCCCGGGGCAGACAAGCTCAAAAACGGAACAAAAGTCAAGCTTACACTTGCAACCGACTCAAGGAGCCAGGTGGTCACTGTTCCGGTTGATTCGGTATATTATCTGAATGAACAGGCCTATGTTTATCTTTATCAGAACGGAAAGGCCGTAAGAAAAGATGTTGTTACCGGCATATCCGACAGTGACAGAATAGAGATAACGGACGGATTGACCGAGCAGGACAGGGTGATAACTACCTGGGCAAGCCAGCTTCGGGACGGAATGGATGTTATGGCAGAAGGAAGTGCCGCTTCCGAAAACCGGATAGAGGTGATCAATGAAGTCTCTGATTAAAACAAGCCTGAACCGTCCCATAGCAGTTGTAGTCATCATAGCCGGGCTTATCATATTCGGTATCGGTTCAGTGGCCGGAATGTCCTTACAGCTTATCCCCGATATGGAAATGCCCATGGTGATGATACAGACCGTGTATCCCATGGCAGGTCCGGAGGATGTCGAGAGACTTGTTTCCAAGAAGATCGAGGACGGATGCGGATCCCTTTCGGGACTTGATACTACCTATTCATATTCAAGAGAGAATGTATCCATAGTCCTTCTGCAGTTTGAATACGGCACGGATATCGATGATGCCTACATGGATGTAAGGGAGGCTCTGGATGTGGTAAAGCCGAATCTTCCCGAAGAGGCAAATGATCCGGTCGTTGCCACGATGGATTTTAATGCTGCAGCAGTCATGCAGCTTTCCGTCAACTCCGAAACGGAGGACGTCAGTGCCTTTGTAGAGGAAACCCTTACCCCCGAACTGGACAAGATCAGTACCATCACCCAGGTTGAGGTAAGCGGCGGTCAGGAAGATTACATATCCATAGAACTGATCCCCGAGAATCTTAAACAGTATAGTGTCAGTGTCAACACTGTCGCCACTACGGTTGGCAGCGCTAATTTCACGTATCCTGCAGGAGCTGCAAAGCACGGAGGGCAGGATGTGGATATAAGCTCCCAAGTTGAGTACAAGACTCCGGAGGAACTGCGTCAGATACCCATAACCACGGCATCCGGACAGACTATCCATCTGTCCGACATAGCAAATGTCCGCTATGCGTCAAAAAGGGCATCATCATACAGTCGTTTTAAGGGCTCCGACAATCTGAGCGTCAGCATATCAAAGCAGCAGTCCGCATCAGCGGTAACGGTCTCCGGTCAGGTTACCAGACTGATAAAGAGACTTACGGACAGATACCCCGATATGGATATATCCGTAGTCTATGACAGTGCGGATATAATAAGATCATCACTTCGTACCATCGCGGAAACCCTCCTCCTTGGCATTGTTATCACCATGTTCGTCCTGTTCGTTTTCTTCGGAGACATAAAGGGAAGCCTTATCGTCGGATCTTCAATGCCGGTATCACTGCTCCTGACCTTTCTTCTTATGAGCTTTATGGGTTTTTCACTCAACATGATAACCATGGGAGCCCTTGTCATTGCGATCGGTATGATGGTCGATAACTCCATCGTGGTCCTTGAAATGTGTTTCAGAAAAAAGGATGACGGACTGGACTATAAGGATGCGGCCTTCGAAGGGACGAAGATAGTTCTTAATTCCATAATCGCATCGACCATTACCACAATAGTCGTATATCTGCCCCTTGCCATGATGAAGGACCTGTCGGGACAGTTGTTCGGCCAGCTTGGGTACACGATAGTCTTTGCTCTTGCGGCATCCCTTATATCAGCCATAACCCTTGTTCCTTTGTGTTTTTCCTTCTATAAGCCTGTGGAGAAGAAAGAATCCGCTGTGAACCGTTTCCTTGAGAAGTTCGCTACTGGTTATTCAAAGGTTCTCGGCAGATTTTTAAACCATAAAGCTTTAACGGCGATCCTGGCTCTTGTGATATTTGTTATCTCTGTTGTTCTCATCAAGTTTATCAATACCCAGCTTTTTCCAAACACGGATGAGGGACAGATAGCGATCACGGCGACCTTCAGACCCGGGACCAATATTGATACGGTAGATAAAAAAGTCAGACAGATAGAGGATTTTGTCAGAAACAGTGACTACATAGATGATTATTCCGCAAGTGCACGTATTACATCCGGCACGGTAAACGCATATGTTGCTGAAGGGACGGAAAAATCCACGGCTCAGATAGTCGATCAGTTCACGCAGGATCTTGCCGGCTATGCCGATAACTGCGAGATATCCGTGGAAGCCTCTTCATCCCTGGGGATCACGTCTCTTGGAGGCGGTAATACGTATGAGGTCTCCTTTGAAGGAACGGACCTTGATGATCTTGAAGATACCCTTCTGGAAGTGGATTCCATAGTGATGAATGTAGACGGTGTGATCAGCTCATCATCATCCATGGGCAATACGGCATCGCGTGTAAAGGTAGATATCGACCCTATCAATGCTGCAGCAAACGGGCTGACCCCGGTCATGATAGGTGCGTCCCTCAATACCGCCCTCAACGGGTCGGATGCTATGAAAGTCACGATAGATGACAAGACATATCAGATCACCGTCGAGTATCCCGAAGATGAATATGAGACGGTTAATGATGTTGAAAACATGTTTATCACAAATCCTATGGGTAATGAAGTTCCATTAAGGGATGTGGCATCTCTCGTGTATACTGATTCCCCGCAGCAGATCACAAGACAGAACGGCCGGTATTACGCTTCGGTCACGGCAACCGTAAGATCCGATGAGAAAGCCGCCGTTACAAAAGCCATAGAAGAAGCTCTTGTTGATTATGTACCGCCAAGGACGGTTGAAAAGACCGAAAACCAGACGACAGAGATGATGAATGATGAATTTGCGTCAATACTTAAGGCCATTGCCACAGCTGTGATACTGGTATATATGGTAATGGCGATAGAGTTCGGCAATCTGAGATATTCGGGCATGGTCATGTTCTGTATCCCTTTTTCACTGATAGGGTCCATACTCCTGCTCCTTGTAACAAGAGGACTGCTTTCGATGGTATCTCTTATGGGATTTCTGATGCTGATAGGGATCGTTGTCAATAACGGTATAATCTACGTGGATTATACGAACATGCTCCGAAGTGAAGGAATGGCAACAGCCGATGCCCTTATAGAAACCGGGAGATCAAGGCTCAGACCCATACTGATGACAACTCTTACCACGATATTATCCATGGTTCCCATGGCGCTGGGACTTGGCAGAAACGGTGAGCTTATGCAGGGAATGGCCCTTGTCATATGCGGCGGGCTCCTTGCCTCAACAGTGCTGACATTGCTGCTGCTGCCTACGTTCTATATGATCATTCATAAGCATAATAAGGAAAGACGCCGGAAAAAAGAGAAGGTGAAATGACAGGGTTACCGACCGGCTTTTTGGCAAAAGATGACCATAAAGATGATGCACAGATTTGAAAGAGAAGCGATTTTTTCGTTTTCATATCTCGGTTCCTTTAGGAACTCCCCCGGATTTTATAACACGAAAAAAGAAAAAAGGCATGAAATAAACATATCAGACTGATCAGACTGATCACAACAGTTTGGCATTCCGCAATGTGCAATAGGTGTATTCACCTTCCTTGTATGTATCGAATACACCTGAAACGCAGATCTCTTCATCAGCCTTTGGATAATCATCCGGATAGATGTAATCATCCGTCAGGACGAATTCAATTCCCTGCGCGCAGCAGGCAGTAGCATCCTGAATGATGCAGGTAAAGTAGTAATTGTCTGTAACTTCATCATGATAAAAGTTATACTGTCCCTTCATCTTGACTGTTTTTCCTATATAGTCTTCCGGAGAGGCCATCATGTTATAGACCTCTGAATAAACCATGGTACTGGAAAGCACAGTCAGATCCACATCAACACCATCCGAGCCGTCTGTCGGTACCGGGTCGGTGTCAGTTTTTGGTGAAGGTACCGGTGAAGGTGCCGGTGTTTGGGTTTTTGGGCTCTGCGTGCTTTGCAGATCCTGAATATTGTCGTTGGCAGGCAGATCCGGTCCGGAGCTCTTTGACGAACAGCTGCAGGTTCCTCCAACAGTAATAGATGATATCAGGACCAGACAGATCAGCAGGCATTTTTTCTTCATTTTTCCCCACCTCTTATAATTCTTCCTGCCGCGTAGCAGACGGCAAACGCCGCGATGTCCGCGGCAACTATTGTTGACCCGACCGGGGTTCCCGCCAGTATGGAAATGATGATCCCCAATACGGCGCAGATGACCGAAAGTACAGCCGAGCATACCGTTACACTTTTAAAACTTTTGAAGAGCCGCATGGCGGACAGTGCCGGATAGATGACCAGTGCCGAGATCAAAAGCGATCCCACCAGGTTCATGGCCAAAACGATAATGACCGCAATGATGATCGCGATCAGAAGGTTATAGGCATTTGTTCTTGTACCGGTTGCTGTTGAGAAATCTTCATCGAATGTCACGGCAAATATCTTGTTGTAAAACAGGATAAAGATCACGACCACCAGAACCGAAAGCACAGCACACAGCCATACTTCCCACCGGCTCAGCGTCAGGATGGATGTGGAGCCGAACAGGGTGCTGCATACATCTCCGGACAGATTCGATGAGGTTGAAAAGATGTTCATGATGAGATAACCGAATGCCAGTGCTCCAACAGAGATCATGGCAATGGCGGCATCTCCCTTGATCTTTGTTTTCTCTCCTGTCCGAAGCAGAAGTACTGCACTTATGACGGTGATGGGCAGAACGAGGAGCATATCGTTGGTCAGATTCAGGACAGCGGCGATCGCCATTGCGCCGAATGCCACATGGGAAAGGCCGTCACCGATAAACGAAAACCGCTTCAATACCAGTGTGACGCCAAGCAGTGAAGAGCACAGAGCGATCAGCACGCCCACGATCAGTGCATAACGGACAAAGGGATATTGTATGTAAAGGGCCATTTTTTCAAACATTGGACCCACCGCCTTCCTGCTGCATCAGAAAGTACTTCCCGGCATCACTTTTCAGGTATCCATCCTTCGTTCCCCAAAAGACCCGGGTTCCTATATGGAGTATATGGCTGGCATATCTTACAGCAGTGGAAATGTCATGGCTGATCATGATGATGGTGATGCCGTCTTTGTTCAGGCCTTCGATCAGGCTGTACATTTCAGCTGTCACCTTCGGGTCAAGACCGGATACCGGTTCGTCAAGGAGCAGGATCTTTCTTGTGGCACACAATGCCCTTGCCAGCAGGACACGCTGCTGCTGGCCCCCGGAGAGTTCCCGGTAGCAGCGGTCTGCCAGATCCGATATTTCCATCCGTTTCATGTTTTCTTCCGCCAGCTGTCTTTCTTCTTTATTGTAAAAAGGCCGCAGACCGCAGCGCCCCTGACATCCGGAAAGAACGATCTCACTTACGGATGCCGGAAAGTCCTTCTGTACGACAGTCTGCTGCGGCAGATAACCGATTTCATTTTTCCTAAGCCCGTCACCGATCAGGATCTGACCGCCGACAGGCTCCTGCAGATTAAGCAGCGTTTTCATGAGCGTGGTCTTGCCGGCCCCGTTTTCACCTACGATACAGAGATAATCCCCCGCATTTACTGTGAAATTAAGACAGTCCACAATGGAATGTGCGCCGTAGCCGAGCGACAGATCCCGAACGGTAATGTAAGCCATTTGTTTGCCTCCTATTGAACATAGGTCTATAAAATACAACTTTGTTGAAGGGCTAATGCTGCATGTCGGGTTTTCATAGAAAACCCGGTACAACCTACAATGCGTCTTTCAGGACTGACAGGTTATTCTCCATGACGGACAGATATGTCGTGCCGTTTTCAACGTCTTTTGCCGTCACGGACTGCATCGAATCCAGGGTCAAAATCTTCTGGTCATTAGTCTGTGTGTTCGAAACAATAGTCTCTGCGATCCGGTGATCTGTCCCTTCGATGGTCATGACTGCAGGAAGCGAGAGCTCATCCACTTTACGGGCAAGGAAGGTGACAGTCTCAAAGCTGGCCTCAGTCTCGGCTGAGCAGCCGACAAAAGCCGCGTAGTAGGACAGACCATAGTCATCCACCAGATAGCGGAAGGGGAAACGGTCTCCGAAAAGAAGAGTGTCTGTAGAAGCTGCCGAAACAGCGGCCTGATATTCGGCATCAAGAGCATTCAGTTTTTCGATATAGGCCTCAGCGTTCTTTTTGTAGGACCCGGCATTATCCGGATCGATCTTTTGGATCGCATCACAGATAGAGCTTACGAGAACAGCCGCATTCTTCAGAGAAAGCCAGACATGTTCGTCATACTCGACTTCACCCTCCCCGTGTTCATGTTCTTCCTCATGATCATCATGATCTTCCTCATGTTCCTCAAGGCCTTCATCATGATCTTCCTCATGTTCCCCAAGGCTTTCATCATGATCTTCCTCATGTTCATGATCATGTTCTTCTTCCTGCATGCCTTCGACCACTTCTTCCTCTTTGACGGCATCGCCAAGGACATCCAACAGGTTGATGACTGTCATGTCTTTGTTTGTTGCTTCCTGCAGGGCATCAGCCACCCATTCATCGGATTCTCCTCCGACATAGATGAACAGATCACAGGTTGAGATCTTCAGGATATCTTCGGCTGTGGGCTGAAAGCTGTGGAGATCAACGCCGGTATCCAAAAGCATGGTCACATCAGCTTTTGCCGGGTTGTCACCGAGGATATTTCTTACCCAGTCATATTCCGGGAAAACAGTTGTTACGATCTGAAGCCTGTCGGGCTCAGCGGATGGCTGAACATTGCCTGGGTTGCAGGCGCATAGACAGCAGGTCATGATAAGATGGGCAGCAATTATAAGAGAAATAGTTTTTTTCACTGTAAAACCTCCGTGTATGTCTGTTTTTGGGTACAAAAATACAAGGGTATACCGATACATAAAAAGGGTATGGTTCACCCTTGCCGGAGGTTTTGTTAATCATTCAGTCTGACTTTTCGGGAAATAAGCGTATCAGAAGATGCCGCAGTCACGACAAAGGCCGGGGCAATCACAGTAAAAAGAATGACAGCAGCGGCACCGCCACTTCCCGTGATCCCATCGCCTATACCATGAAGTGTATTATCACACTGCTGCATAATGGCACAGATCGGACAGTTTTTGCCGCAGCAGTCATGATCAGCCTCGGAGGCAATATAGAAGGTGAAAAACAGAACAATAACAAGCATCATCAGTCCCATGATGCCAGCCATGATCCTTAAACCTTTAGGTGTGTCCGGATTACGCAATGATGTTCCGCCTTCCTTTATTTATAGTCTGATATAATCACATACACTGTTCACACAGACCGTAGAATACGGTACGCATCGGATCCAGTCTGAAACTGTGTTCCTTCATTAGATGCGCCTGCATCTCATCTAATTCATCACAGTGCAGGTGGATCAGCTTTCCGCATTTCTCACATTTGCAGTGAAAACAGGTCTCAACATCTTCATGGCTGTCCGGTCTTACGTATTCAAAACAGGCGGGGCTGTTCCTGTCGATGTTGTACTTATTAATGATGCCCTCATCGACCAGACTTTCCAGATTACGGTAGATAGTTGACTGTCCGATCAGGATACCCGAAGATCTGAAAAATTCACAGATATCGCCGGCCGTAACATGTACTCCCGGATTAGTCTCAAAATAGCCAAGCAGGATCTCGCGCTGTTTTGTCTTATATTTGGACCGTGAATTCATTTTCCGCCTCCATGACCGAATATGAGAACCATTCCCAATTATATCATTTGATCCGCGCTTGTCAAGGAATATGAGAACCGTTCCCGTTTTTTGTGTGAACCTTTTGTATAATTATGACAATATAAGTGTAGGGGTCAGAGAGGTCTAAACCTTAAGGACGTCCAAATATGAAATATCTGAAAACAGGTTTGCTACTGTATGTGGGTCCAAGACGGAGCCGGATATGATATGCTCTGTATGGATTCAGTATTACCGGCGGAAACAATGTTTGATATGGCACGGGAGATCATTCAGCAAAAGCAGGAATGTTGAACTGTCACCAGAACAGGACTTTGACGAAGGTTTGTCCTGGTTTGTTTTATTTTACTGGTATATATATCATAATTCAAAGCAGAAATCTTTGAATAATGATAAAAGGACTTTCCCCCAATAAAGCACAAGAACTTGATTATAATTGGGTAAAATGACAAAATGTTGTCAAAAGGGACAGTTCTTTTTGTCACAGGCGGATCGGGACATCAGGAAAGGTAAATAGTTATAAAAATGAGATTTTTATGTCTATGAAGGGTAGCCGATGGGTATAAGAACAAATTACGAAAAATGGTATGAAGGAGACGCTTATTACTGGGGGCTGGAACCGGGAGATTTCCTGGATGAATTGATAGAACTGTGTCCGCCTTCAACGGATAAAAGAGTTCTTGACATAGGATGCGGTGAAGGAAAAGATGCTGTGTACATGGCTCAGAAGGGCTACGATGTTACTGCATTTGATCTGACTGAGAACGGCATCAGGAAAACGGTTGCTTTGGCAAATAAGAGAAATACTAATATCAACGCATATGTTGATGACATCAATACCTTCAGTACAGATGGAAAGTTTGACATCATCTACTCAACGGGCACTGTTCAGTATCTTTTCGAGGAGAACAAAAAGAGATTTTTCGAGAAACTGGACAAAATCACAAAGAAAAACGGAATCGTTTATATTAATGTATTTGTTGAAAAGCCGTTTCTTGAATTGCCACCGGATTGGGATAAGGAGGAGAAGATGTGGAAGTCAGGCGAGCTCTTTACATATTTTGCTGACTGGAAGGTTGAGCGTATTGATGAAGTGATCTTCGAAGATAACAGCGGTGGTGTATCGCATTATCATTGTATGGATACAATTATCTGCAGAAAGGTCACGTGACTTGTTAAGAGGGAAGTTTTATGATCTTTTGCAATCTACGCTCAGGATCATGCACAAAAAGTGCAAGTCCACAGTATTTAGAGACCTACGAATGAATCCTGTATCAGGGATTAAGGAGATATTTAATTGAAAAAAATCAAAAGAATACTATGTTTGCTGATATGTGGCTGCTTGCTGTCCGGATGTGCTTTACAGCAAAATGCAGATAATTCTGTTTCTACACAGACTCTTGTAAGTTCTAAACAGTTTAACAGGTCGTATGCTTCGGATTCATTTAAGAATACGGTAGTTTTGCGACAAAATGTGATCAGAGTATCCTATATGTATACTG
>JAILLI010000034.1 GCA_024693225.1 Lachnospiraceae bacterium | reverse complement strand
CCCACTGTAGGATACTCGCTGTAGCGCTCATCAAGTGACAGGAGCTGTCGCAGTTCCGCCAGCTCATATTTGTCGGTCGTAAGATCATTGATCCTGATCGTCAGTTCATCTACGGTCTTGCGCAGAAGCTCGTTCTCGGTCCGGAGCTTCTCAAGCTCCTTGATGTTTTCGGACCTGTTAAAGAGCCAGTTTCCCGCATATGATATTGCTTTCTGGAAGGGTATGACGGTATATCCGGCCACAGCCTGGGGCGGGCCGTCCATGATGTTTGTAGCATAAGAAAGCACCATCATGATGATGCATAGAACAGACAGTGCCAGTAGAATGTATTTTCCGGGTATATTGATCTTGTTTCTGTTTGATCTGTTGCGCGCCATATGTCTTAAACGGAAAAGTCTTCCATCGTGTAAACTACAGGATGAAGCCTTTCGTTCTTGATTATCTGCGAAAGGCCGTAAGCAACACTGCCCTCTTTGTGAGGTGAGAACAGTATATTAAGTCCCGTGCTCTTTGATATCAGTTCATGAAGATCCCCTATGCCTGCACTTCCGCCGGTAAGGAAGATCCCCTTTTTGTATATGTCGGCCCCGAGTTCCGGAGGGGTCCGCTCAAGTATCAGTCTTACATTATCGATGATGGTCTCGAAGTGCTCATGCATGGCCCTCTCTATCAGCATGGTGGGAATGGTCCTCTCAACGGGGAGGCCCGTCACTATATCCCTTCCGTATACAACACAGTCACGCTGGGCAGCCTCGAGCTCTGGAAGTTCGATCTTGGTCTGCTCGGCACTCTTGGCCCCTATCAGCAGGTTATACTCCTTACGGATCATGTTGCGGATGGACTCATCAAACTTCTTGCCGCCTATCTTGATCAGCTTTGAAAGCACTATACCTCCAAGGCTCAATATGGATATCTCCGTCGTCTCATAACCTACATTTACAACAAGAAAGCCCTGGGACCGGTGCATGTCAACATCCATACCTATGCCGTCCGCAATGGCTTTTTCTACTATGTAGATATTTTTGGCCCTGATGTTCGATTCCTTTACCAGATCGACAAATGCACGCTTTTCAACTTCCGTGATATCTGTCGGGACCGAGATGTAATAATCCGCGCTTCGTATGTTACCCTCCATCTCATCATTGATGAAATTACGGATGAGTATCTGCATATGGTTGATGTCAGCGATGACCCCGTAGGTAAGCGGAAATGAGACCTTGATATTGTCGGGAGCTTTTTCGTACATGGTAAAAGCATCATCGCCATAGGCAAAAAGATTGCGTCTGTTCTGTATGGCGATCATGTTTTTATGTGAAACGATCCTGTCGGTGAATCCGTTATATATTTTGATATTATAGGTACCGAGATCTATACCGAAAGCATTTACAGCCAAAATTCAACCCTCATCAAAATGATCCAGCATATTTTAACATAATTATGCCGGTCTGTATATATCTGTGAGATTTTCGTCCACAAGCTTCTGCAGGGAACTTAAGATCCCGTACTTGGCATGGGGCCAGGTGAGCCCGCCCTGAAAATAAACCGCATAAGGCTCTTTTATGGGGGCATCTGCAGACAGTTCTATGGAGCTTCCCGATATGAAGGCGCCGGCAGCCATTATGACCTGGCAGTCATATCCGGGCATATCCCAGGGTTCGCATGTCACATGCGCATCGACCGGTGAGGCAGACTGTATGCCGTTGCAGAAAGCTATAACCCTCTCCTTTGAACCAAGGGTTACTGCCTGTATGATATCGGCCCTCCTGCTGTCGGATGAGGGTATGACGTCAAAGCCAAGCCTTTCATATATGGCAGCGGCAAATACTGCGGCTTTTAAAGAAGAACAGACGACAGTCGGAGCCATAAAAAGCCCCTGGTAAAAGGACCGGTTGACATTAAGTGAGGCTCCTACTTCCTTTCCGAGACCCGGACAGGTAAGACGGTATGCGGCATTTTCTATTAGATCGGCTTTGCCTGCTATATAACCTCCGCATGGTGCAAGTCCTCCACCGGGATTTTTTATGAGGGACCCTGCAATGATATCGGCCCCGACATCGGTGGGCTCATATCTTTCGACGAATTCCCCGTAACAGTTGTCAACAAATACGATGATATCGCTCCTTATGCTCTTGATAAAGGATATGACATCACCTATGGCTTCCACGGAAAGGGACGGCCTTGTCTGATATCCTTTGGACCGCTGTATGGCTATAAGCTTTGTATCGGGCTTTATGGCGGTCTTTATCTTTTCCTTGTCAAAGGCTCCGGAGGGCGTAAGGTCTACCTGTGAATATGATATTCCGTATTCTTTGAGCGACCCCTTGCCCGGCCTTATGCCTATGATCTCTTCAAGTGTATCATAGGGCTTCCCGGATACGGACAAAAGTTCGTCGCCGGGACGCAGCTGGGCTGATATGGCAGTCGCTATGGCATGTGTCCCGCAGGTTATCTGCGGACGTACAAGAGCCGCCTCGGTATTGAACACCTTTGCGTATACTTCCTCGAGGGTGTCCCTTCCGAGATCGTTATAGCCGTAGCCCGTTGTCGGGGCAAAACAGGCTTCGCTGACCTTGCACTCCCTCAATGCCGACATTATCTTCAGCTGGTTGTACTCGGCCATCTTTTCAAAGTCCTCAAAGCGTTCTTTAAGGTCTTTAAGGATCTTTTCTCCGAAATCATATACCTGACGGCTGATGCCGCCTTCTTCATACATTTTTTCAAGGTCTTCCATTTATGATACCTTTCCCTGCAAGTTCTTGCATCATCTCTTCAAGCATCAGGTCGGTATTTCCCGCCCTGATATAGCAAACATCCCGCTCCCGGCGATACCATGTGAGCTGCCTTTTTGCAAAATGCCTTGAATCCCTTTTGATGGTATATATGGCCTCGTCGAGTGTGCATCTGCCTTCGAGATGGTCTATGATCTCCTTATATCCGAGCCCCTGCATAGACACGTCTTCCCGGGTCAGTCCCCTTGCAAGAAGCCCTCTTACTTCATCAACCAGTCCGTCTTCTATCATCTTATCAACCCGCCTGTTTATACGCTCGTAGATCTTTTGCCGGTCATCCGTCAGTACAAAATATGAGAAATTGTATGGGGATGTACGCTCAAAAGAATGGGCATTGTGATCGGATATAAGGCCTCCGGTCTGCCTGTTATATTCTAAAGCCCTTATCATCCGTTTATGGTCGTTGGGATGGATCTTATCGGCGGCTTCGGGGTCTATGGTGCGAAGCATGTCATGTACGTATCCCGCTCCCTTTTCTTCTATAAGACCCAGCAGTTCCTTCCGGTATTCCGTAAGTTCATCCCCTTCGGGAAAATCTATGTCATAGACAACGCTTTGTATGTAAAAGCCCGTACCTCCGACTATCATGGGGATACGGCCGGCCCTTCTTATATCACTGATGGCGCCTTTTGCCATCTGTCTGAAGGTTACGATGTTAAAATCACAGGAAGGGTCCAAAACATCGATAAGATAATGGGGTATCCCCTCCATCTCTTCAGGGGTCAGCTTTGCGGTGCCTATGTCCATACCTCTGTATACCTGCATGGAATCGGCACTTATCACGGATCCGTTTACGAGCTTTGCAAGCCTTACTGCAACAGAGGACTTTCCTACTGCAGTCGGGCCGGCTATTATGACAAGATCATTCATATCATACGATCCTTTTGAACATCTTCTCGATCTCCGACCTGGTAAAGCTGATTATGGTGGGCCTTCCGTGGGGACAGTTGTACGGATTTTCAAGGGAGAGCAGTTCATCTATCAGGGCATGGGCTTCCGATATCGACATCTTCATATTGCCCTTGACAGCAGCCTTGCATGCCATTGTTGCTATCCTGTCCTTTACCTCTTCGGGACGCCTCACCCTGCCGCTTTGGGCAAGGTCGTCAACTATGCTGAGGAAATACTCCTGTTCCCCCATACCGAACAGGTCGGAAGGTACCGAAGAAAGGGCATATTCGCGCCCCCCGAAATGACTGATGGTAAATCCCATTTCCTCAAACTCTTTAAGATTGGTCTTTACAACCTCTTCCTGAGATGCGGCAAGCGATACTATATATGGAGGACTTATCAGCTGGGATATCACGCCCTCGCCGTCAACCCGGCTTTTTATCCGTTCATACAGCACCTTTTCATGGGCGGCATGCTGGTCTATGATATACATCTTCTTCTCAAACTCTATTATCCAGTATGTATCAAATACCTGGCCTATTATCCTGTGATCTTTGGTATTTGCGGGATCAAGTAAGCCCTGACCAAAGAGGGTCTGCTGCACGTCTTCAAGCTGCTTTAACTCTTTATCGTGCTTCTCTTTTACGGCCTCCCTGAAAAGTGCCATGTTTACACCGTCAAAGGGCTCCGGAGCTTCCCGGCGGCTGGAATGTATCTCCTTTTCCTCATCTGTGACGGGTACAGCCCCTTCTTGGGCGTCCTCTTCTGCTGCCGCTTCTGCATCAAATGCTTTTGTATATGATACCGGGGTATCTTCTTTTCCGGCACTTATATTGCCGGCATCTTCCTCCTTTTCAGGGAGGCCCCCTGTTATCTGCGGGATGAGTTCATGCCTGGTCACGGCAGCTTCTACAGCATCTTTTACCATAGAGTAAACGCCTGCTTCATCCTTAAACCTTATCTCGGTCTTGGACGGATGGACGTTGACATCGATATCTTCGGGACTTATATCGATATAGAGTATCACGAAAGGGAACCTGTGAAGCATCAGATAGGGTTTGTAAGCCTCTTCACAGGCCCTTGAAAGGACAGGGCTCTTTACGTATCTTTTATTCACAAAGAATATCTCACAGTTTTTGTTTCCGCGGGCTATGACCGGTTTTCCGGCAAAACCCTTAATGACCGGATAAGCATCTTCGCCCTCATATTCTATCTCGGTCAGGTTTGTCAGGACGTCTCGGCCAAAGAGGGTGTATATATCAGATCTTATATCGCCGCCCCCGCTTCCCGACAGCCTGGTCACACCACCTGCCGTATATCTGAAAGTGATATCGGGATGCGAAAGTATGAGCTTTTCCACAAGCTCGGTTATGAGATTGCCTTCGGTAGTCGCACTTTTCAAAAACTTCCGTCTTGCGGGCGTGTTATAAAAAAGGTTCCGCACTATCACGGTCGTTCCGTCGGGAACTCCGGCCTCATCAAAGGACATGGTCTTTCCGCCGTGTATAACGAACCTGTTACCCAATACCGAAGACTTTGTCTTGGTCATCATCTCAACCTGGGCTACGGCAGCAACGCTTGCCAGGGCTTCTCCGCGAAAGCCCAGGGAGGTAATGTTCATAAGGTCATCGGCATTATCTATCTTGCTGGTCGCATGCCGCATAAAAGCTTTGGGGATATTGTCGCGGTCTATCCCGCAGCCGTTGTCGGATACCCTGATAAGATCGCACCCGCCGCCTTTTATCTCTATGCTTATTACAAAAGAGCCGGCATCGATGGAGTTTTCAACCAGTTCCTTTACAATATTTACCGGTCTTTCCACCACCTCTCCGGCAGCTATCCGGTCTATGGTATTGTCATCGAGTATGTTTATATCAGGCATTTTTTCACCATCTGTTCAGGAGTTTTCCCTGCAGGGCGCATAAGGCATTAAGTGCCTCGACAGGGGTCATGTTGTTGCAGTCAAGTTCAGTCAGTTCTTTTATCACGTCCTGGTCGCTGACGGTATCAAAGAGGGACATCTGTCCCCTGTCAACATCATCAGCCTTTTCAAGAATGTTCTTTTTGGGCCCCTCACCTGCTATGCTCCTTACCGATGCCGATATATCGTTCTCGGAAAGCTGGGATACAAGCTCATTGGCCCGGTTTATGACCGATTCGGGCAGTCCTGCAAGCTTTGCGACTGCGATCCCGTAGCTTCTGTCGGCGCCGCCCTTTACTATCTTGCGCAAAAATACTATGGTATCCCTTTGTTCCTTTACGGCAATACAGTAGTTGTTGACCCCGTCTATCTTGCCTTCGAGTTCCGTCAGTTCATGATAATGCGTTGCAAAGAGGGTTTTGGCTCCGAGGAGTTTTGTATTGCTGATGTATTCCACAACGGCCCATGCTATTGAAAGACCGTCGAAGGTTGAAGTGCCGCGTCCTATCTCGTCGAGGATCAGAAGGCTCCTGGGAGTGGCATTTCTTAATATGTTCGCAACTTCGGTCATCTCGACCATGAAGGTGGATCTGCCGCTTGCAAGATCGTCACTGGCCCCGACCCTTGTAAATATCCTGTCTACGATACACAGATCAGCCTCTCTTGCCGGAACATATGACCCTATCTGGGCCATAAGGCATATGAGGGCTACCTGTCGCATATAGGTGGATTTACCTGCCATGTTGGGGCCGGTTATGACACTGATGCGTTTGTCTTTATTATCGAGATAGGTATCGTTGGGGATAAACATCTCATCCTTTGTAAGAAGCTCAACAACAGGATGGCGGCCATCCTTTATATCGATCACGCCCTTTGTGTTTATCTTCGGCCTTACATAGTTGTTGGCACATGCAACATATCCCAGTGAAGCATAAGCATCTGCCAGGGCGATGATATGTGCACTTTCCAGTATACGGTCAACTTCCTTTGACAGATCTTCCCTGATCTGTGTGAAAAGGTCATATTCAAGTGAAAACAGCTTGTCTTCCGCATTAAGTATGGTATCTTCGAGTTCTTTTAACTTTTCGGTCGTATATCTCTCGGCATTTGCCAGGGTCTGTTTCCTTATGTAGTCATCGGGCACAAGCTCCAGAAATGAGTTGGTGACCTCAAAATAGTATCCGAACACACGGTTGTATTTGATCCTGAGGTTTTTGATCCCGGTCCGGTCCCTGTCGGTCGCTTCAAGCTGGGCCAGCCATTTCTTGCCGTCAGTCTTGGCAGATCTGAGCTCATCGACTTTATCGGAGTAACCGGTCTTTATTATCCCACCCTCTTTTATTGTAAGGGGACAGTCCTCGCTAATGGAAGTATCTATCATTTCACACAGATCCGAAAGGGGATCCAGGGCCTCTCCCAGTTTTTTTACGGCACTTACACTGCTTTGGGAAAGAAGATCCTTTATATAGGGCAGCATCCTCACAGAGGATGCAAAAGCAATAAGATCCCTGGGATTGGCAGACCTGTAGTTGATCTTGCCCATGAGCCTTTCAAGATCATATATGGGGGCCAGATACTCCCTGAGCTCTTCCCGGAGGATCAGATCTTCCCTGAAGGCTGAAACGGCATCAAGACGCTGGTTTATCTCATTCTTATCGGTCAGGGGCTGCTCGAGGAAGGATCGGAGCATCCTTGCTCCCATTGCCGTCTTTGTCTTGTCCAGTACAAAAAGGAGTGATCCCTTCTTGGTACCGTTAAGAAGGGTCTCGGTCAGTTCAAGGTTTCTCCTTGTTGCACTGTCAAGGATCATGTAATCGGAGACCGAATAGAACTTTACGGTCCTGATCTGGTCTATACCGGACTTCTGTGCTTTTGACAGGTATTGTATCAGGGCGCCCGATGAGACTATACATCCCGACTGGTCGGAAATTCCAAGTCCCGTAAGGTCCATAAGGCCGAACTGCTTCTTCAGGGCCTCGCTGCAGAGGCTGTCATCAAAAAAGTATGGTTCAAGCGGGAATACGACGGTCTGGATATGGAATTTAAGGTCCTCAAAATCGAAACCGGATACTGTAAAAGCCTCATTGCATACGATCTCGGACGGGGTGAACTTGTATATCTCGTCTGTAAGGCGCCGCTCATCCTTTACCCATGTGGTGAGGAATATGCCCGTCGTTATGTCAGATACGGCAAGTGCATAGACATCTTCCGAATAATATATGCACATGATGTAGTTGTTGGTCCCCTCATTAAGGGTTTCCATATCTATGTTGGTACCCGGGGTCGCTATCCTTGTGACTTCACGCTTTACCAGCCCCTTTGCCTCCCTGGGGTCTTCCACCTGTTCGCAGACTGCTACCTTGTAGCCTTTCTGAACCAGCTTGTTGATATATATCTGGGCGCTGTGATGAGGAACTCCGCACATGGGAGCACGTTCGGGGAGCCCGCAGTTCTTCCCGGTAAGCGTCAATTCGAGTTCTTTTGAGGCTGTAAGGGCATCATCAAAGAACATCTCATAGAAATCACCGAGACGGTAAAAGAGGATACAATCCTTGTATTCCTCTTTGGTCTCCATATACTTTTGCATCATGGGGGACAGTCTTTCGTCCATATAATTGCTCCTTCAGATGATGGTCCCTATTCCGTCAAGGGATACGAAACGGTCATCCTTAAAAGTATACTGGTCTATCCTCTTAATATCGGTATCGATAAGTCCGGCCCGGTCCATATCGCGTTCAAACAAGGCAGAAAGCACCAGTTCCGGCTTGAGATTATCTGTGCTTCCCGAGCTTATGACCATATTTATGCTTCCCTTTATTTTGTCAAATGTCAGAGAATGGACAAGGGGGCGGATGTTTACCTCTTTCTCGCTCTTTTTGGTCTTTTTAATGACATTCACACACACTCTTCCCATAAAATCTTCTATGGCTGCTGCCGTGGCTTTTGTCATATTATCAGGCAGGCGGACTTCATATTCGGCGCTTCTTACTGCTGCCATGGCATTTTCGGTTCCTTCGGGCAACATCTTAAAGGACATTATATCGATCTCCGGCACCGACTGTGCCTTAAGGCGCGATAAAGCCTCATGGCTTGAGACCGACCCGGTCAGTCTGACGTCCGCATACTCTCCAAAGCTCTCCATTCCAAGGGGAAGAGGCGGCGTAAAGGACAATAACTGATGGGGGGAAAAGCCTTCCGAATATGCCACATCGATCCCGGCCCGCTTTAAGAGCTTCTGGAAATACCTCATGACATCGAGATGCCCTATATAAACCAGGGCTCCTGTTTTTGAGAACCTGATCCTAACGTTCATGGCAAACCCCCGCGTTAAACACGGCCGCACCGCATCCGCTGCAGGCCCTGGCGCAGTTTGGTGTAAGCTCTTCTCTTGCGGCTTTTTCGTATTCTGCCTGTAAAAAAGACCTCCTTACGCCTATATCGATAAAATCCCATGGAAGTATCTCCGAAAAAGGCCGTTCCCTGTTGTAATAGAATTCAGGACATATACCGCTCTCCTCAAATGACCGTTCCCAGGCCTCCATATTGAAGGTTTCCGTCCAGGCATCGAAGAGGCAGCCGTTATCGTAGGCCCTTTTGATGACCCTGGAAAGTCTTCGGTCCCCTCTTGCAAATACCCCCTCGAGAACCGATACATCGGCATTGTGCCAGTTATAGCGTATACTCTTGCGGTTAAGCTGCTGTTTCATGGCCTCGTTAACTATATGAGCCTTCCCACGGAATTCTTCGGCAGTGTCCATTTTGGCCCACTGAAAGGGGGTAAAGGGCTTGGGGACAAAAAATGAGGTCGAGGTGACTATGGAAACCTTGTTCTTTCTCTCGCTCTTGGGTATGGTATCATAATAGAGCATGGCTATATCATTTGATAGCCTGGCTATGCCCTCCATATCCTCTTTTGTCTCATATGGAAGCCCCAGCATAAAGTAGAGCTTGACCCGTTCCCAGCCCGCCAGGTAAGCCTTTTTACAGCCGTCCAGTATATCTTCTTCCGTCAGCCCCTTGTTTATGACGTTACGCATTCTCTGGCTGCCTGCTTCGGGAGCAAACGTCACTACGGACTTTCTGATATCCTGCACTTTGCCCATTACATCGAGCGAGAATGCATCCACACGAAGTGATGGCAGGGATATATTGACATGCCGGTCAAGGTATCTGTCTATAAGATAGTCACACAGTTTCTTAAGATCGGGATAGTCTGAAGACGAAAGCGATGACAGGGATATCTCTTCGTATCCCGTATTCTTTAGCATCATATCGGCCCATTTTTCAAGAAGAGCCTCATCTCTCCTTCTTATGGGCTTGTATACGGATCCTGCCTGGCAGAAACGGCAGCCTCTTATGCAGCCTCTCTGTATCTCGAGGACCACCCTGTCCTGGGTTGCCTTGATATAAGGTACGACAGGCTTCAGAGGATAATATGTATCCGACAGGTCAGTTTCTATGACCTTGGTGACGGTTGCGGGAATATCATCATATTTCGGCTCAAAAGACCTGATGGTACCGTCTTCATTATAGTTTACCTCATAAGCTGAAGGGGCGTATATACCGGGTATACGGCCTGCCTTTCTGATAAACGCTTCCCGTAACAGGCCTTCCTTCCTGCATTCCTTGTAAAGGTCGATCAGTTCTCTGTAGCTTGCCTCACCTTCCCCAATGTAAACAAGATCGAAAAAATCGGCAACAGGCTCCGGATTATAAGTACAGGGCCCGCCGCATATGACTATGGGGTCATCTTCCATCCTGTCCTTTGAATAGACCGGTATATCCGAAAGATCCAGTATCTGGACTATGTTGGTATAAGACATTTCATACTGGAGCGTTATCCCGAGAAAATCAAAGGTTTTTATGGGATCCTGTGATTCGAGGGCAAAGAGGGGGATCTTTCTTTCCTTCATTATGGCATGAAGATCGCACCAGACGGAAAATACACGTTCGCACCAGACATCCTCATAAGAGTTGAACATATCATAGAGTATCTGCATCCCCAGATGTGACATGCCGATCTCGTACAGATCGGGGAAACACATGGCAAAACGCACGAGGCCTTCAGGGTCTTTGATGACCGCATTGACCTCATGCCCTATATATCTTGCCGGCTTGTCGACCGACATCAGTATCTCTTTTGACAGTGCAAGCCGGCTCATTTATCTGTTCGCTAGCTCCTGCATTATATCATCCCATGTAAGCCCCTTTATGGCCATCAGGACCATCAGATGGTAGAGAAGATCCGCTATCTCGTACTTGCTCTCTTCCGCCTCCGGATTCTTGGCAGCGATGACTGTCTCCGTGGCTTCCTCACCTATCTTCTTGAGCACCTTGTCTATGCCTTTATCGAACAGATAGTTGGTATAGGATCCTTCCTTGGGGTTTTCCTTGCGGTCAAGTATAACATCCATAACATCAGTGAGTACATTCCTGATATTGGATACTTTCTCATCCTTCTTCATTATCTCATTGAAAAAGCAGGAATATGCCCCGGTATGGCAGGCGTTTCCTATCTGTACGACATTGGCCAGTATGGTGTCATTGTCACAGTCACTGTAAAGTGATCTGACATACTGATAGTGGCCGCTTGTATCTCCTTTTCTCCAGAGTTCCTTTCTGGATCTGGAGTAATATGTCATAATCCCTTCCCTTATGGTCTGCTCATATGCCTCCCGGTTCATGTAGGCCAGCATCAGCACACGGCCGCTTGCCGCATCCTGGCATATGACCGGGACAAGACCGGCATCGTCCTTTTTGAGCTCATCCCACCTTATATGACACTCGTTTATATTCATGCAAAGTCCGGCTTCCTGCATCAGGGCCTTAAATGCGTACAGGTCATCTGTCTTCCGGTTTACAAGGTCACCGGAAAGACCGGCAACGCAGGACTTTGAAAGGATCTCCTTTTCATCCCCTTCTTCATTTATGACAGGGATGATGGGAAGCTCATCAAACTTTTCAAGGGATATCTTCCCCAGAAGAAGGGCCCCTGATGTATTGGACTTTATCAGTTTCAGATTGTCCAGAATCTGCTCCAGGCTGTCGGCACATACATATATACGGTCCTTTGAGAAACGCTTTCCGGCCTCCTCTATAAGGTCGATATTGGACTGCTTGGCCATATTGAGGGCGACCTTCTTGCATCCGGCGTAGATCAGCTTTTTGACGTCCTCAAGGCGGTCAACACATCCGGCCCCATAGACGGGAGTGTCTATGGCTTCGGTTATCTTTCTTATCGTTAAAAGAGCCTTTTCATGTTCGTCATCCGCCTTCGAAAGGTCAAATACTATTATGGCATCGGCTCCGTTTACGGAAAGCTTTGTACAGTAGCTCTTGGGATCCGAACTTATGCATTCCCCATCCGAGAATCCCTTAATGAGCTTTCCTTCTTTCAAGTATACACATGGGATCAGTAATTTTTTCATACAAGTGTCCCCTTCGTTGACAGTGTGCTTTCTATACGCTGGTCGTATCCTGTGGCTATATCGAGTGCTTTGGCAAAGCTCTTGAACATGGCTTCACATATATGATGGGCATTTCTTCCCGAAAGGACCTTTATATGTATGTTCATGAGGGCGCTGTAGCTTAAGGCATAAAAAAACTCACGGATAAGTTCTGTGTCAAGATAACCTATCCGTTCGCAGTCAAAGTCCGCTTCATAGGAAAGGTAGGGACGGTTGCAAAGATCGACCGCACAAAGGACCAGGGCATCATCCATTGGCAGGATGAAGGAACCGTAACGGCATATTCCTTCCCTGTTTCCCAGGGCCTTGTCAATGGCCCGGCCCAGGACGATACCGCAGTCTTCAACGGTATGGTGTCCGTCAACATGAAGATCACCTTCACATGAAAGCTTCAGATCAAAAAATCCGTGCCTGGCAAAGCTTTCAAGCATGTGATCGAAAAATCCGATACCTGTATCGATCGTATATTCTCCTTTTCCGTCAAGATTGAGATCGACCGAGATCTTTGTCTCTTTGGTCTCTCTTTCGGCAGAACCTTCCCGGCTTGCAGTTGTTTTTCTGGCCATATCACAATACTCCTTTGTCAAATCTTACGCCAATGGAATTGGCATGCGCCGTCAGACCTTCGCTTTTGGCAAACATCATTATATCATCACAGGAACGCTCAAGAGCCTCCCTGGAATAGCTTATTATGCTGGTCCGCTTGATAAAGGCATCAACCCCCAAAGGGGAGAAGAACCTGGCGGTACCGTTTGTCGGAAGCACATGGTCGGGTCCGGCGAAGTAGTCCCCAAGGGGCTCTGACGAGTAGGGACCGAGGAAGATGGCTCCGGCATTTTTTATCTTTGCCATATAGCTCATGGGATCCTTTGTGAGTATCTCAACATGTTCCGAGGCTATACGGTTTGCGGCATCGGCCGCCCGGTCCATATCATCCGCTATAAGTATATACCCGTAATTATCAAGGGACTTTTGTATGATCTCCTGTCTCTCAAGTCTGGCAGTAAACTCATCAACATAGTAAGAGACCTGCTGAGCAAGGTCACTGCTGTCGGTTATGAGTATGGCACTTGCCAGCTCATCGTGCTCTGCCTGTGATAAAAGATCCGCGGCAACATATTTGGGATCGGCGCCCCCGTCAGCGATCACCAGGATCTCACTGGGTCCCGCAACTGAATCTATGCTGACATAGCCGAAAACAGCCTTCTTGGCAAGAGCCACATATATATTTCCGGGACCTGATATCTTATCGACTTTGGGTATGGTCGCGGTACCGAAGGCCATAGCGGCTATGGCCTGTGCCCCTCCGACCTTGTATATCTTATCAATACCCGTTATCTTTGCGGCAACAAGTGTACAGTTGGCCACCCTGCCGTCCGCTCCGGCCGGGGTCAGCATGACTATATTATCAACTCCGGCCACCTGGGCGGGGATGATGCACATGAGTGTGGATGAAGGATAGGCAGCCTTGCCTCCGGGCACATACACTCCTGCATTCTCTATCGGTGTTATCTTCTGCCCCAATATGGTGCCGTCCTCCTTCATGTCTATCCAGGAGTTGGTTAGCTGTTTTTCGTGATAGCTCCTGATGTTTTCGGCAGAACGTTTCATCACCTCTATAAGCTTCGGATCAAAATTATCATATGCTTCATCGATCTCTTGGGCAGTGACCATGACATTATCCGCACTTATGTCCCATCTGTCAAACTTCTTTGTATATTCAAATACGGCCTCATCGCCGCGGCTTCTGACATCCTCGATTATGGATCTGACAGTGTTCTCATATTCCGTGTACTGTCCTGGATTGCGCTTTAACAGATCGGAAAGTATATCCTTTATGGATCCTTCCGTAAGCCTGACCGTTCTCATAATTCCTCCTTGATCCTTCCTATAAGTTCGTTGACCCTCTTGCCCATAAGCCTCATGGAAACAGGATTGACTACCATTCTGGCTGACAGAGGATATATCTCCTCAAGCACACCAAGGCCGTTTTCCCTGAGGGTGGACCCTGTTTCGACTATGTCCACTATGCAGTCCGACAGGCCTACTATGGGGGCCAGTTCTATGCTTCCGTTGAGCTTGATTATATCAACAGTCTGATGCTTTGTGCCAACGAAATAGTTCTTTGCGATCCGGGGATACTTTGTGGCTATCTTGATCATGTCCTTTTTGGCAAGAAGGGATGCGGCTTCTTTGGGGCCGCATACACACATCCGGCATTTTCCGAATCCCAGATCCAGAACTTCAAGTATACTGCGTTCTTCCTCATCTATGGTATCCTTGCCCACAACCCCTATATCTGCGACACCGTGTTCAACGTAAGTCGGCACATCCGGCCCCTTGGCCAGAAAGAACTTAAGCTTTAGTTCTTCATTCACGAATATGAGCTTGCGGGTCTTGGTATCTCTCATCTCCTCGCAGGTTATACCGATCTTTTCAAGTATATCCAGTGTCTGCGATGCAAGTCTTCCCTTGGTCAGTGCAAAGGTCAGATATCCGTTATCATGCCTTGAATTAGACTTCTGCTCCGTAAGTGCCATCATGAGCTCGTCTATGGAGATACCAAAGCCGATAGCCGGAACGTCTTTGCCGAACTCTTTAACAAGGTTGTCGTATCGTCCCCCTTTTATGACTGCATCACCGAATCCGTACGTATATGCCCGGAAGATAACACCGGTATAGTAATCATATTTGTTAAGAAGCCCGAGATCCACGGATATATACCGGCCTATGCCCTCGGCTTCTAAAATATCAAGTATCCCTATGAGGCGCCTGCATGCCCTTACGCACTTTTCATTGGAAAGGCACTCTGACAGTTCCAAAAGGGACTCCCTGGTATTGTAGCAGTCGGACAGGTCTGTAAAAAGTGATGCGGTCCTGTCATCTATGCCAAGCTGGCGCAGGAAGTCCTGTGCCTTGTATTTGCTCCTTGAGGATATGAGTTTCCACAGGGCCGCTTCATCTTCATAACCTATACCGGAGCCTTCACACAGGCCCCTGAAAAAATCCACGTTTCCGACAGAAACGATGAAATCCTCAAAACCGGCACCTTTCATGCACTTTACTATAAGGCTTATCATCTGGGCATCAGCTTCGCAGGATCCGTCATCATATAATTCCGCTCCCACCTGTGTACTCTCTTTAAGAGCCCCGTTCAGGTCATTGCCGTTTACAAAAGTATTGCCTCCGTAACAAAGCTTCACCGGCCCCGTTTCATCATGATAAAGGGATGAATATGCCCTGGCCATGGGCGGTGTGAAATCCGGACGAAGGACTAAAGTATTGCCCTCCTTGTCATAGAACTTGTACAGCTGGCTCGAGGGTGTCATACCTATTTCCCTGGAAAAGACATCAAAGTATTCAAAGGAAGGGGTCTGCATACGCAGGTACCCTGCTTCCTTCATGATCCCGAGCAGTCTGTCGCATATCTTCAGTTTTTCTTCAAGCTTTGAGGGCGCCAGATCCCTTACTCCTTCAGGAGTATTAAATATACTTACCATATCAGCTCCGCTTTAATACGTTAAATTGCTAATTCGTTACCATGTTATCACACGAAATTATATAGGAATCATGACCGCAGTGTCAAATCTTTTTTGATGCCGTCAAGATAAGGCACAAAGAGGCCTTCATGTGGCGTAAGATCAAAGCCTTCCTCAAGCTCTTCATAGCGAAAGCTCTTGCGGCCGCCCTCCGTCATCCTGTCCCAGAATCTCCTGAGCAGTTCATAACGGAGATAATAAAACCTGTCATGGTGGGCATAGTATATCACTATAAAACTGATCCCACCCTGTTTTTCAAAAGCATCCATGAAGGCTACCTGATGCTCATGTATGTTTGCCAGTGCAAAAGTATCTTCGGCACACTCCTTGGCATCAAAACAGATGGGGATTCCCTGGACCACACCTATATAATCCACCGTACTCTTCTTGTCAAAATAGGCCAGGGTTATCTGGGTATGATCCTCGTTCATCTTTATCGGTGTTATGGGCGTTGGGATCTTCTGAACAAGGCAGAGGCCGTGTTCAGAATATATCTCGTTTGTCCTGTTCAGAAGGTCCTCCAGGGTAGATCCCCTGAGGCCCCTGGAATTCCATGTTGCCATTACATCACCTTATCAAACTCTTCCGGAAGGTTGATACTGACTGTTCTTCCCGCAAGATCGGGAAGACCGAGATCATCCGGAAAGACCAGACGGGTGCATACGAGCATCTGTGATCTGATCCCGTATCTTTGTCTGTACTGTCTGTTCACGGCCCGGTCCCCGTATTTGTCATCACCCAGTATGGGATGGCCATATGCCGCAAGGTGAGCCCTTATCTGATGGGTCTTGCCGGTAAGGATTTCCACTTCCGCCAGGGTGAGCCTGTCATTATGGCGGACGGGACGGACTATGGTCAGGATCTTGGCACCATCACCCATACTCTTTACGGAAACCTTATTTGTTGCCTCATCTTTTGTAAGGGTACCGGTAAGGGTCATCTCATCCTTTATCAGGCCTACGGCTATACATATATAGTATTTTCCCATTCTCCTGCCGGCAAAAGCATCAGACAGGCATCTGGCCCCCCTGTAAGTCTTGGCAAAGGTTACAAGTCCTGATGTGTTTCTGTCAAGCCTGTTGCATACGGAAGGCGTGAAATCTTCTCCCTGCCTGCCTGCCGGATCTTTCTTCCTTACATATGCGAGGCAGATCTCATTTAATGATATATCGGAAGATGAGGATCTTTGTGTCAGCATTCCCGAAGGCTTGTTTACTATCATGATATCATTATCTTCGTATATGATCTGCGGCATGAGCCGGATCAGATCTTCTCCGGCCCCTCGATCAGGCCTTGCTGCAAACTTTTCGAAAGTTTCGTCCGACAGATACAGCTTCACGGTATCATTGCATGCAAGCAGTTCACTGCCTGATGCCTTCCGGTCATTTAAGACTATGTTCTTTTTACGGAGCATCTTATATGTAAAAGACGGGGGTGCACTTTTAAGTAAATTCATGATGAATTTATCAAGCCTTCTTCCCTGGTCTTTTTGTGTGATCACGAATTCCTTCATAGTGATACCGCTTTTATGGTCCTGAAAATGGCCCCGGCCGTTTTTGTGTCTTCATCAGATATTTTTTCATCTATCTCACGGGCCCGGCGCAGATATGCATCCTCATCGTCGAAGATACGGACAGCCGCCGAATGAGACCCTTTTTTCAGCACATTTTCAAGGTGGCTTACAAGTTTTCCCTTATCGCCTTTGGCATCCTTTGCATAGGCAGTGAGTGTGTTCTGGCCGTATATCATTACAGGTATGTAATATGCCCGCTCACTTGTTGTTATAACGCTTTCATAAAGCGAAGGCGCTTTGGAGGCTGCCTCCAGGTAGGCTTGAAATTTTTCTTTACTAAGTGATCTAAACCTGGCCAGCATGATAAGTCCCACAAGGGATCTGCTTGCCGGAAGCAGGGCAAGCACCGCAAGCACGGACCAGAGGCTTTTTCTGGTGCCCAATGTAAGGTAGCCCAAAAAGAAAATGCCAAATGCCATGGCAAAGAGTATGACGGTCTTTACTGTCTCGAATACCAGCTGTTTTTTTATATATCCGTAAGTACCTTTAAGTTCTCTGTTTATGTATTTCATATTATGTCTATATGAGCCTCCATCCTTTTTCGTAGAGGTTTTTATATCTGACGCCGTCATACAGGGCAAAACCGAGCGGGAAACCTTCAACGCAGATAAGGACAGGCCCTTTATCGGGATGCGCTCCTGTATCGGTCATGGTCTCGCCTCGCAGGTATCTGTATATGTTTTCATCATCAGCCCTAAGATCGACAGCATTTACATGATCTGCTGCCTTAACGGACAAGGCCAGGGCCGTATGGACAGTAAAGTTTTGCGACCTGCCAAGCCTGCCTATGCATGTGCCGGTCCTTGCATAGCGGATGGACCTGTCATAGAAGGCGGCCCCTTCGCTGCCAAGCATCGTAATAAGGCCGTCACTGCTGATGATATAGGCAGAATCTTTTAACTTTTCAAGCGTATCTCCCCGGAAGGACTTAAGAAACCGTCCGGTACTTTCGGGCAGTTTTTCAAAGGAAAGGAGCCTGTTTGCGGCACGCATTGAAGCCGGCCGGCCTGATCTTTCCTTTTGCATAAGAGCCATAAAATGCCCTTCGCCTTTTACTCTGTGCGGAAAGATATGGGTGCACCCCTTAAGCTGGGGTTGACCGGAATATTTGTCATAAGGCCCCGTAAAGCCTTCATATCTGTCAGAGATATCCACCACGCGCATATCAGCATGTCTGCCGGTAAAGGATAATATTACCTCCTCGTCTTCGATATCGGAAAAAGTACAGGTGGAATACATGATCATCCCGCCGGGCTTCGTCATCTCGTATGCGGCTTCAAGGATATCCTCCTGGTCTGCCCTGAATGATGCCGGTCCCTTCTTCATATAGGAAGATATAAGGTCCGGATCCTTTCGGAACATTCCCTGGCCCGAGCACGGCGCATCAACCAGGACCTTGTCCATAAGTCCTTTGTATATTGCGGCCAGCTTTTGAGGACTTTCGCACGAAACCAGGAAATTGCCGGTACCGTTCTTCTCAAGGTTCTTGACAAGGGGTATGCATCTTGACCGGCTTATATCATTGGAGATGAGCAGCCGGGCTTTTTGTGCCAGCTGGGTTGATTTTCCGCCGGGAGCGGCACAGAGATCACAGACTGTATCGGTATCATCCACGGGGAGCATCAAAGCGGGCAGCATTGCCGATGCCTCCTGCATATAATAAAGCCCCGCAAAATAATACGGATGTTTGCTCCAACCATCCGTATCATCCGTATAGTATCCGCCTGATACAAAAGGGATGGGCTCAATCGGAAAGGGAGCGCATCTTTCAAATTCCCCGGCAGATATCTTTGATGTATTGATCCTGATGGAACTGATGCTCTTACTGTCATAGGAAGCTATAAAGTCATCATAGTCCCCTCCCAGCAGTTCCTTCATGGACCCGGTAAAATCTTCTGGCAGTCTCATCTACAGGCACTTTAATATCTCAAGCAGGAACTCATATACCGAGGCTGCGCTTGAGATGGACAGCCTCTCCTTGGGCGTATGAATGTTGGCTATATCGGGTCCGAATGATATTATGTCCACGCCCTCCATCTTCTTGAAGAATATTCCGCATTCAAGACCCGCATGAAAGCCCCGAAGCTTGGGGTTCCGGCCATACTGCTTCTGGAAGCATTCAAATGCTATCTTGCGAAGGGGTGAATCCGGTTCATATTCCCAGGCCGGATAATCATATTCCTCTGTATAGGCAGCTCCTACCGAACCTGCCAGGTAGCTTATCTTGTCCGAAAGAGCTTCCTTTTCGGATTCTGCCAGACTTCTCATGTTGATTATGAGACCGAATTCGTCATCCGACAGTTTCATGATCCCGCAGTTAAGAGAAGTCCTGACAAGATTGTCGTTCTTGCGGCTCATCTTGATAATGCCGTCCGGGACCGTATTAAGTAGGAAGCCTATACCGCGCTTTGCGTCGGCTGTAAGACATCTTGCCTTATCATCCCCCTTATTCTCGGCATAGATCATCATGTTATCTTCTATACCTTCGAACTCTTCGCATATGATACGTGAATACTTTTCCACAATGGTCTCGAGAAGGTCGCAGTCTTTACTGTCTATGATGATCTCTGCCTTTGCCTCACGGGGGATGGCTGTATCGTTAAGTCCTCCGCCTATGTATTTGAGACAAAAGTGCATCCTTTTGGTAATGTTGTGCAAAAGTCTTCCGAGAAGAAGGTTTGCATTGCCCCTTCCCTTGTCGATCTCCATACCCGAGTGCCCGCCGGCAAGACCGCAGATCACTATATCGTATGCTGTACCGGACACTTCTTCATATGATACGGGAAGAGAACACTTAACCCTTCTTCCGCCGGCGCTGCAGGTAAGGATCTCTCCTTCAATCTCATGGTCAAGGTTGATCAGGTATCTTCCCTTAAGACATGAAGTGTCAAATGCAAGGGCACCCTTCATCCCGTCCTCTTCATCAACCGTGAACAGAGCCTCTATATGGGGAAGATCCAGGCTGTCGTCATCAAGGATGGCCAGCATATATGCAACCGCTATACCGTCATCGGCCCCAAGGGTCGTCCCCTTTGCATATATACTGTCATCAAGTACCTGAAGGTTAAGACCGTCCCTGGAAAAATCATGTTTGGCATCATAATCGTAGCTTTTCTCGCAGACCATATCCAGATGTCCCTGCAGTATTACCGTCTTATCACATGACTCTCTCTTTGAAGGCTTCTTTACAAGGACATTTCCTATCTCATCCCTTATAAATTCAAGTCCGTGCCCCTCGGCAAAGGAGACTATATAGTCACCGACTGCCCTGCACTTTCCCGAAGGTCTCGGTATGCGCGAGATCTCTTCAAAATACCTGAACACATTTTCCGGTTCCAGACCGGCCAGAACATTACCCATGATATACCTTATCCTTTTTATTTAAACATTCCTTACTCAAAAAGCGGGACCTCGCGGTCCCGCATAAGATTCAGATAACACTTACCCCTTTGCCGCCGCCGGTATTCCTCCCGGTGCCGGTAGCGGTATTGCCGCCCTTGTCTGTTGGATATCCCTCCAGAGCGGCTATATCCTTATCAAGTTCAACCTGCGGATACAGCTGTGATCTGTCCTGAGCAATTACAGCCTCAACTTCACGAAGCTTTGCTATCAGATCGTTATATTTGGCATCGGCAGTACCGATGGCATGATTGATTATCTCCTGAAGTGCAGCCAGTTGTCCGAAGGTATATTCCATGGCTGACTGCCTCACATTATTGGCTTCGACCGTAGCCATGTCCACAATCTGCTGGGCCTGTTCGGTAGCCTGCTTGACCACTTCACCGGCCTGGGCGTATGCCTGTTGCATTATCTCATTCTCATCGACCATACGGACTGTCTCGGCCTGGGCCATGTTCAGCATGGCATCCGCCTTGTCCCTTGCATCCTGAAGGATACGCTCCTTGTTGCTGATGATCTTCTGGTACTTCTTGATCTCTTCGGGAGTCCGAAGACGAAGATCACGAAGGAGCTCGTCCATCCGGTCCTTGTCAACGATTATATTGGTCGTTGAAAAAGTCTGGTACTTGCATTCCGAAATAAAGGCTTCTATTTCGTCAATAACCTGTTCTATCCTGCTGCTCATTTACACTCTCCTGTCCTGTCAATCCCCTTTTGATAACTGTCCGTACTTCTCATATGTAAGTCTTTCAACAAGCGGAGGAACAAATTTGTCTATATTGCCTCCGTAACTTGCGACCTCTTTGACTGTGGAACTTGAAAGATAAGCATATTCGAGAGAAGTAGTCAGAAAGACTGTGTCAATCCCCTTGTTCAGCACATTGTTGGTCTGTGCCAG
Source organism: Lachnospiraceae bacterium (assembly GCA_024693225.1). Classification (GTDB taxonomy): domain Bacteria; phylum Bacillota; class Clostridia; order Lachnospirales; family Lachnospiraceae; genus UBA2868. The sequence goes on along the minus strand of JAILLI010000034.1, from coordinate 9,985 downwards.
CTGTAGCTCATATTCGAAATCGGTCACGGCCCTTAGTCCCCTTACAATAACACCGGCACCGCAGCTGTTGGCAAAATCAACAAGCAGACCATCGTAGCTTTCAACTCTCACATTCACAAGACCGCCTAAAACCTCATTTAATATATTAACACGTTCATCCACAGAAAACAACGGAGATTTGGCCTTGTTGGAAAGGACTGCGACTATGAGTTCGTCGAATATCTTTGCAGCACGTTCGATGATATCTATATGTCCGTAAGTAACAGGGTCAAAGCTTCCGGGGTATATGGCTTTTTTCATCTTATCTCCTTATATTATGATCAGACAGGTTTTTAAAGAAAACGTGTTTGCTGTTTTTGTAGTCCTTGACCTTTACTGCCTCGTATCCTAACTCCGTGGCATAGGAAAGATCTGTATCCGATGCGGCCTCAACGACTATAAGGGCATCATCTGCACAGATACCCATGTCGGCAATGATCCCAAGGACCTTTTTCTCAAGTTCCATATTGTATGGCGGATCCATGAATATCAGATCAAAGGGGCCGGATGACAGGGCCGGAAGCCTTGACAGTACATCTGCCTGATATACGGTAGCCTTTTCGGTAAAACGTGTCTTTTCAAGATTCTTTCGTATACAGTTTAAGGCATCTTTGTCTTTTTCTATGAAAGTACAGTGCCTGCTCCCTCTTGACAGGGCTTCTATACCTATGGCTCCGGATCCCGCAAAGAGATCAAGTACGTTGGCATCATACAGATAAGGCGCAAGTATGTTAAACAGCGTTTCTTTGACTTTATCACTTGTGGGTCTGGTGTTCAATCCCTTTGGGGTCACAAGCGGAAGTCTTCTGGCCGATCCTGAAATAACCCTCATAGGCTTTATCCTCTGAGCTTGCTGCCCTTGGTATCCCTCCTGGCGGTCTTAAGCCTTGACAGGAGTACCTGACGGTTGCCGACTGTTACTATCGTATCATCGCTATCCGTAAGATAATAAACTTCACTTACCTCGTCGCTTCCGGTAAGCTTGATGGCCCGCACTCCTATGGCACCCTTCTTCTTCTGAGGTATCTCATCGAGCGTGAACTTAAGGAATATATCAAATTTCGTCTGAAGACAGAGGTATTTATGGTCTGTGACGGGGAATACGGTTATAAGTTCATCTCCTTCAAGAAGGCCGGTTGCGGCAACCGTACGCTTTATAACATCAAACTCGCTGCCGTATACGAGCTTGAACATTCCCTTTCTGGTACCGAACATAAGCTTCTGCATGACAAGATCAGCCATGGGAAGGACATATACGACATTCTCTTCGGATGAGTTAAAATTGGAGACGTTGTCTATGGGTATACCCTTGTCCCGAAGCTTCCCGAAGGGCAGATCCATGACCTTGACGGAATGCATGAGGCCTGTATTTGTGAAAATGCATATCCTGCTGGTGTTGAGGCAGGTAAACTTGATCTTGAATTCCTCTTCTATGGCATCCCTGTTCCTGTCGAAGGTGGCAACATCAACAGTCTTGGCATAACCGAAACGGTCCATGAGGAAGACAACCTCCATCTCTTCAGTCTTCTTTTCCTCAAATACAACCTCATCGGCGTTCTCAATGACTGTGCGCCGGTCTCTCGAGTAGGCCTTTTTGATGGCATCAAGTCCCTTTATGATGGTCTGGTCCATCTTGGCCGGTTTGGTAAGAATCTCCTTGAATTCGGCAATATCCTTAAGGGTCTTGTCGTGCTCTGCAAGAAGGGCTTCCATCTCGAGACCTATCAGCTTATAAAGACGCATGTCCAATATGGCCTGTGCCTGACGCTCCGTGAACTTGAGCTGTGAGGCGACCTTGGCCGATATCCTGGACTTGAAGGCTATACCTTCGGTTATACCATCGGTCAGGCATGCCTTGACGGTCTTTACATCCTTTGAACCCCTTAGTATCTCGATGATCACGTCTATAACATCAACGGCCTTGATAAGACCTTCCTGTATCTCCTTCTTCTCAAGCTCCCGGGTAAGGAGGGTCTTGTACTTTCTTGTGGCAAGTTCACGAAGGAAGGACACATGATGTGAAAGTATGGCGCGAAGGCCAAGGACTTCGGGTCTTCCGTTGCATATGGCAAGCATGTTGACGCCGAAAGTATCCTCCAGCTTGGTCTTTTTAAGGAGCATGTTGCGGACATTTTCAACATCCGCATCCTTCTTAAGCTCTATGACTATACGGATGCCTTCCTTACTGGACTGATTGGATATATCGACTATGTCGGTGGTCTTTTTGGAATCGATAAGTGAGACTATATCAAGAAGGAACTTGGATATATTGGCCCCTATCATGGTATAGGGTATCTGGGTTATGACAAGGGAAGGCTTGCCGCCTTTTCCTGTCTCAAGCTCTACCTTTCCGCGTATCCTTATCTTGCCGGTCCCCGTTTCATATATCTCAAGCAGGTCATCCTTGTTGGTAACTATGCCCCCTGTGGGAAAATCGGGCCCGGGCATGATGGCAAGAAGCTCTTCGGTACTTATCATGCTGTTTTTGATAAATGCCTTTTCGGCCTCTATGACCTCTCCGAGATTATGCGGCGGCATGCTGGTCGCCATTCCTACTGCTATACCCTCGGATCCGTTGACAAGCAGATGGGGAAAGCGAGCCGGAAGGACCACGGGTTCTTTGCCTGTCTCATCATAGTTGGGTTCAAAATCGACCACATCCTTGTCAAGATCGGCAAGCATCTCCTCCTGCGTGATCTTCATGAGACGGGCTTCTGTATATCTCATGGCGGCGGCTCCGTCACCTTCTATTGAGCCGAAGTTGCCGTGTCCGTCAACAAGAGCCACTCCCTTTTTAAAGTCCTGGCTCATCACCACGAGACAGTCATATATGGAGCTGTCCCCGTGGGGATGGTACTTACCCATGGTATCTCCCACTATCCTTGCGGACTTCAGATGAGGCCTGTCATAGCGGTTATTGAGCTCATACATATCATAAAGGGTCCTTCTCTGTACGGGCTTCAGTCCGTCCCTTACATCGGGGAGAGCCCTGGCGACTATGACGCTCATGGCATAGTCTATATAGGACTTCTGCATGACCTCGGAATACTCGGTCTTGATTATGGTCTCTTCTATCACTTCTTTTGACTTTTTACCGGCCATCTTATGATCTCTCCCTGCTGCTCGTGCCCTGGCGCATTTATTGTTGCCTGCTATGTTCAGACATCAAGCTCGGCATCCATTGCATGTCTGTATATAAAATCCTTTCGGGGTGCCACATCATTACCCATGAGCATTTCCGTGGTGTTGCTGGCAAGCCTTGCATCTTCTATCTCCACAAGCTTCAGTCTTCTGGCAGCCGGATCAAGGGTAGTCTCCCAGAGCTGGGAAGCATCCATCTCGCCCAGGCCCTTATAACGCTGAAGCTTGAAATTGGTGTGGGTTTTCCTGTATTCGGCAAGTGCCTTGTCATCATAGAGGTATTCGCCATCGCCTTTTGACGGCATGGCCTTATAGAGAGGCGGCATGGCTATGTAAACGTGTCCCTCATATATGAGCTCCGGCATGAACCTGTAAAAGAGGGTCAGAAGGAGGGTCGATATATGGGCCCCGTCGACATCGGCATCGGCCATGATTATGATCTTGTCATAGCGAAGCTTTGTTATGTCAAAATCATTACCGTACCCCTCGGAAAAGCCGCACCCGAAGGCGTTGATCATGGATTTGATCTCGGCATTGGCCAGTACCTTGTCTATGCTGGCCTTCTCTACATTGAGTATTTTTCCTCTTATAGGGAGTATAGCCTGATAGTTACGGTTCCTTGCGGTCTTGGCAGACCCGCCCGCCGAATCTCCCTCAACTATGAATATCTCACACTTCTTGGGATCCTTGTTCTCACAGTTGGCAAGCTTACCGTTGGAATCAAATGAATACTTCTGCTTGGTGAGCATGTTGGTCTTGGCTTTTTCCTCGGTCTTCCTGATCTTGGCTGCCTTTTCGGCACACGATATGACTGCCTTCAGGGCATCGAGGTTACGGTCAAAGTAATGAGTGACTTCATCTCCCGTGACCTTTGATACGGCTTTGGCTGCATCCTGATTGTCAAGCTTTGTCTTGGTCTGACCTTCAAAACGGGGCTCGGGATGCTTGATGGATACGATCGCCGTCATGCCGTTACGAACGTCTGCTCCGGTGAAGTTCTGATCCCTGTCCTTGAGGATGTTGAGCTCTCTGGCATAGTTGTTGATTATGTTTGTGAACATGGATTTGAAGCCGGTAAGATGGGTACCGCCCTCAGAATTGTATATGTTATTGCAGAATCCCAGTACGTTTTCATGGAATTCGTTAACATACTGGAAGGCTATCTCTACCGTTATACCGTCACAGGTCCCGGAGAAAAAGACGGGTTCGCACACGCTCTCCTTGTGACTGTCCAGATCCCTTATAAAACCGATTATACCGTCAGGCTCATGGAATTCTTCCTTCTCATGAGGGATCACCCTCTTGTCGCAGTAGTGGATCGTAAGAGAGGGATTGAGGTAGGCGGTCTCATGAAGACGGGACTTGATGTCTTCTTCCTTGAAACGGGTCTTCTCGAATATCTCACCATCCGGAAGGAAGTTGATCTTGGTCCCGGTCCCACGGCATTTTCCTATTACAGGCAACAGGCCCTTCTCAAGTTCTATAACAGGCTCGCCCCTCATGTAACGGTCATGATATATATTGCCGTCACGGCGGACTTCTATATCAAGATATTCGGAAAGAGCATTGACGACTGACGAACCCACACCGTGAAGGCCGCCGGCAGTCTTGTATACATCATTGTCGAACTTGCCGCCTGCATGAAGGGTGGTAAATACGACACGTTCGGCACTTACTCCCTTTTCATGCATTCCGACGGGTATACCGCGCCCGTTATCTTCAACGGTCGCACTTCCGTCCGCCTCAAGAGTTACCCATATACTGCTGCAAAAACCTGCAAGATGTTCGTCAACGGAATTATCTACGATCTCGTAGACAAGATGGTTAAGACCTTTTGTGGTGGTGGACCCTATGTACATTCCGGGACGCGCACGCACCGGATCAAGACCTTCAAGCACAGTGATGCTCTTGGCATCATAATCAGAACGTGGTGACATATAATACCCCTTACGTAAACTCCTTAGCAGCAATGCTGCATGACCTCATCCATAGAATTATATCATAAAGGGACTATTTTTCAAGCGTCAAAACACAATTTCTTGTAGGGCCGGGATGATGTGGCACAAAATGTATGAGCGTCATATGCTGGCAGACGCATCCGAAAGATCAAAATTCTGATCGACGAGGTCTCGCAGATGGCTGTTTTCGGGAAGTGAAAGGTCGGGATCGGTATCCAGTATCCTGTCGGCTTCAGCTGAAGCTTCCTTAAGTATTGAAGCATCGGTATATATATCTCCAAGCCTGAAGCGGATGTCGCCTGACTGGCGGATGCCGAACATATCACCGGGGCCGCGCAGCTTCATGTCTTCTTCGGCTATCCTGAAGCCGTCGTTGGTATGGCCTAATATCTCAAGTCTTTTCATGGTCTCGGGCCTGTCACTCTGGCTCATGAATATACAGTATGACTGGGCAGAGCCTCTTCCTATCCTGCCCCGGAGCTGGTGGAGGGCCGCAAGGCCGAACCTGTCTGCGTTCTCTATGAGCATGACGGTGGCATTCGGAACATTTACCCCGACCTCAACGACCGTTGTTGAGACCAGGATATTTATAAGTCCTGATGCAAACCGGTCCATGACATCCTGTTTTTTTGCTCCCTTCATCTGTCCGTGCAGTATTTCTATCTTTACACTGTCGTCAAATACCGAGGAGAGCTCCTTTGCTGTATCGGTAACGTTTTTTGCGTCCATTCCCTCGCTCTCTTCTATAAGGGGACAGATGACGTAGATCTGATGTCCGGCCTTTATCTCCTTATCCATGAACCTGTAGGCGCTTTTCCTGTAGCTTTCATTGACGACAGCGTTCCTGATCGGTTTTTTATGGGCGGGGACCTCGTCGATGACCGATATGGAAAGATCCGAATACAGTATCATGGCAAGGGTCCTGGGTATCGGAGTTGCGCTCATCACAAGGACATGGGCATCCCCCTGACCGGTTTTCTGCGACAGGCGCTTTCTCTGGGATACTCCGAACCTGTGCTGTTCATCGGTTATTACAAGCGCCAGGTCATTGTATATGACCTTATCGTAAAAAAGTGCATGGGTACCTATTATGATATCAGCCTGACCGCTTTCAATGACTTTGCGCACGTTTTTCTTTCCCGCAGCCGTCATTGAACCCGTAAGAAGGACAACCTTTATGTCGGATCCGTTTTCGGCCAGGAGGGATGTTAGTGCTGCATAGTGCTGATCTGCAAGTATCTCGGTCGGAGCCATGATGGCACACTGATGATGATTACAGGCTGTCATGATAGCTGCCAGAAAAGCGATTATCGTTTTACCGGATCCCACATCCCCCTGTACCAGTCTTCTCATGGACCTGCTTCGGCAAAGATCATCCCTGACCTCTTTCCAGACCCGCTTCTGGGCTCCCGTCAGTCTGTAAGGAAGCTTTTCTATGATACGCTCACATCTTGCATCCGCGATCATGTTAAAATCATTTTGTGCATAGGCGCTGTCAGCCTTAAGAAGCCTCATCTTCAGTATGAATATGAGGAACTCATCAAAGACAAGGGACCTTCTTGCAGCCTCTAGTGTCTCAAAATCGCGGGCAAAATGCATGTCATAGACTTCCTGCCTGTAATGGCCAAGGTAGTCGAAAGACCTGCGTATTGTCGTAGTCACAGCGTTATTTGTAAGACCCTTTGTAAGTGGGTAAAGGGGACATATATGACCACGGATCTCTTCATATTTTTCATGGGTAAATATCTGCGGCTGACGGATATGATAGTGATCACCCTCGGCCAGGAGGATACCGCGGAATACGAAGGAAGAGCCCGGCTTTAAGGTCTTTGACAGATATGGCATATTAAACCAGGTGGCATTTACATGAAGGCCGTCCGCCGAAAGGGGTACCGTTACAACAGACAGACGACGGACCCTTTTTACCAGGGGCGTTTTGACAATGGTTGCCGAAAATGCGATCATACGGTTCTCGCAAAGCTTTTCGGCAGGACTGATATCTTCATAAACCACATAATCCCTGGGAAAATATAATACAGCCGACTCTACGGAATCTATACCAAGCTTACCGTAGAGGGCTGCATTTTTTTCACCTATGCCTTTTAAAGCAGTAAGAGCCGTCATCTTATTCGACTGAGACTATATAATAGTAGATAGGCTGTCCGCCGCTGTGCAGTTCGACAGACAGATCGGAGTATTTCCCTTCGACCTTATGGAGAAGTTCATTGGCCAGTACCTCATCCACTTCATCGCCGAAGTAGATGCTGATGATCTCGGATTCATCATCTACCATCTTCTCTATCATATCAAATGTTGTATCTTCTACAAGGGTTCCGACAGACAAGATCTCATGATCGCCTATACCCATGATATTGCCCTTCTGTATAGCCATTCCCCCGATAGAGGTGTCTCTTACGGCATATGTGACCTGGCCGGTCTTGACATGGGATATGGCATCACACATGGCTGTTTCGTTATCCCGGGGTGTGGCATCGTTCATGAAGGTTATGAGTGCCGTGATACCCTGAGGTATGGTCTTGGTCGGTATAACGATTATTTCCTTGTCTTCAACAAGATACTGGGCCTGGTTGGCAGCAAGGATGATGTTCTTGTTGTTGGGCAGTATGAACACTGTCTTTGCATTTACATGTTCTATTGCATTTAACATATCATCTGTTGACGGATTCATGGTCTGACCGCCGGTTATCAGATGATCAACGCCCAGGCTCTTGAATATCTCGTCAAGCCCTGCTCCGCAGGATACGGCAACAAAGCCCATTTCCTTTTCAGGTGCAGCGGGTGCCGCATGTACAGCCTTCTCTTCCTTTACAGGCGCGCTTACGGCTTTTTCGGGCTCCTTTTGTTCTTCTTTCTCAGGCACCTCATTAACGGCAGGCTTTACGGGAACCTCTTCTGCCTTCTCAGCGGGAGATGTTATGTCAACCTTGGCGGTCTCTTCAAGCACAGGGCTGATGTCATCTTTATCCCATGGCTTGACACTGACATCATCTATGGTTCCGAAAGAAAGACATTTGGAGATGATCCTTCCCGGCTCCTCGGTAAATACCGACACACCAAGCCTGTCCGTAAGATCGCTGATCTTTGCTCCTGTTCCGTAAGCCGAAAGATACTCATCAAGAGTTGAAATATCCTCTGCTTCAAAGGACTTTTTCTTGATCACGGTAAGGCTTGTTTCATATGTTATTATCTTTTCTTTCGCGGCAGCTCCGCTTTCGGGCTTTGAAAGTGTAAAGACAGTATCCGCATCCTCTCCGGAATATGCCTCATAACCGCCCTTTAATATCTCTAAAAGTCCCTGACCGCCGCTGTCTACAACTCCGGCTTCTTTGAGGACCGGAAGCATTTCGGGTGTTTTCTGAAGAACTTCTTCGGCATGAAGGATTATCTTCTTAAAGTATGTATCGATATCATCGGTCTCACTTCCGACTTCAACAGCCTTTTCACTGACACCTCTCGCAACAGTGAGTATTGTACCTTCCTTGGGCTTCATGACAGCCTTGTAGGCAGTCTCTACAGCCTTTTGCAGGGCCTGGGTGAATATGTCGATATCCAGCTCTTCCTGCTCCTTGATCATCTTGGTGAATCCACGGAACAGCTGGGACAGGATGACTCCGGAATTGCCCCTTGCGCCCCTCAGTGACCCCGATGAAATAGCTTTTGAAAGGGTAGCCATTTTCATGTCCGTAATGCTTTCAACTTCGTTCACAGCGGACATGATGGTAAGCGACATGTTTGTACCCGTATCTCCGTCGGGAACGGGAAATACGTTCAGTTCATTTATTATTTCCTTTTTAGATTCCAGCCTTTTTGCTCCGGCCAGAAACATTTTTGCCAATGTTCCGGCATCGATCTTATTTGACTGCACCTGTCCATCCTCCTTTATCTGGGTCAATCGATCACCCGGACACCTTCAACAAAAATGTTTATCTTATCGATCTCAAATCCGGTATACTCTTCTACTTTATACTTCACGTTATTGACAAGATTAGCAGCAACGGCACGTATATTAACGCCGTAGCTTACGATCACATGAAAATCAAGAACAAGCTTGTTATTGATCATCTGAACATTTATGCCGCGTTTAAGGTTCTCTTTCTTGAGCATCTTAGCTATACCGTCGGACATACTGACGGCTGCCATACCGACTATACCAAAGCATTCAACGGCCACACTGCCGGCGTACTGTGCGACAACGTCAACATCGATTATCAGATTACCCGAACCTGTTGCCAAAGCCTCCTTCATACGAAACCTCCTTATTAACATAGATATAGGCGGTATCCAACCCCTTCGGCAGGACACCATCTCCTATTATACACACAATTTGCACTAAAGAAAACAAAAATAATTACGTCCCTTGCCATTTTTTGCTTGCAAACCACTTTAACATTTGATAAAATACCGATGTTGCGTTAAAATTCCAATATTTTACATAGATGGTCTTTAAGGAGGTTTCAAGATGGCTAAATGTGATATCTGCGGAAAAGGAGTTCATTTCGGCAATAATGTGAGCCACTCACACAGAAGAAGTAACCGTATCTTCCATTCAAATGTCAAGCGTGTTAAATGCATGGTAGACGGAACGCCTACAACAATGCATGTGTGCACCAGATGTCTGAAGTCAGATAAGGTCGAAAGAGCCTGATCCCAACTCAATATAAAAGAACCCCGGATGCGGGGTTCTTTCAGACTGTAGACAAAGTCAGGGGCAACGGCCCCTGATTTTTCTTTGCAAAAGTTACTTTAAACCCGCATAAACACTGGATTTTTCGGCGTTTTTATGATATATTTTTTATATAATTTCAGTGAGGGGTTTGGGGATATGA
>JAILLI010000032.1 GCA_024693225.1 Lachnospiraceae bacterium | reverse complement strand
ATCCAGAAGAAAGAAGGGATCGCAACGATACCGTTAGGTGAGGCATTATTGAAGACATAGTATACGAACTGCGGGATCAGCGTGACCCAGGAAACCACCATCATGCAGGTGGTGATGATCAGATAGCTGACTACCGCGCCCCAGACCTTGTGCCGCTTCCAATACTGGCCGAGCACGATGGATGCAAAGACCATGATCAGACTGACCAGAGTGCCGAAGATGCTGTAGAAGATGACCACAAGGAGCTGCACCGGATTATCGGCCCCATACATCTGCATGTAAAAATCACTCGCATTTAATGTGATGTCACTTGCAAGGGCTGCCATCATACGGGTGCTCACCATCATGATGCTAAGCTGCATCAGCACACAGAGCACGATCTGGCAGAGACCGTCCACGATGATATGTGACCAGTAGATCTGCCTTGCGCTGACCGGCAGTGTATGTGTCAGATATCCCCGGTCCCCGTAAACCGTCTTGTAGAACCGGATGCCGATGATGATCGTAAACCCGATCGAAACACCGGAAAGGATCATATAATAGATCATCAGCCCGAACATGATCGACATGAACAGCAGAGGATTGCTGTCGGGATCAAGCTTTGAAAACTGCGCGGCGGAGAAATATCCCACACACGATGCGATGGCCATCAGCCCTGCAAAAAGCAGAAATTTCTTATAGATATAATTCCATTCGTATTTCATCAACTTGCCTAACATGCAAACACCTCCCTGAAGATCGCATCCAGCGATTTTCCATTTTCTTCGCGAAGATCCTCCACGGAAGAACTTAAACGGATCGCTCCGTCCTGGATCAGGATCACATCATCCAGGATATTCTCCACATCAGAGATCAGATGCGTGGAAAGCAGGATGGATGCTTCCTTGTCATAGTTGCCGATGATCGTCCGAATGATATAATCCCTGGCAGCAGGATCCACGCCGGCGATGGGCTCATCCAGAATGTAAAGCTTCGCTCTGCGGCTCATGACCAGAATCAGCTGCACCTTCTCTCTGGTGCCCTTGGAGAGGGCTTTGATCCGCTTTTTCCTGTCGATCTGCAGAGAGGAGAGCATCTGCTCTGCGCGCTCCGTGTCGAAATCTTTGTAAAAATCACGATAATAGGCGATACATTCTCCGATCGTCTGATCGCCCGGAAGGCTTAACCGGTCGGGCAGATAGGAAATGATCGCTTTTGAGGCAACGCCGGGTTGTTCTCCGCAGATCAGAACCTTTCCGGAAGTCGGTGTCAGGAGACCGTTGATCAGTTTGATCAGGGTCGTCTTTCCGCTGCCGTTCGGTCCGAGCAGACCGACAATCCGGCCGCTTCCTACTGTAAAAGAGATATGATCCAGCGCCGGTTTCTGCCCTTTTCCGTAGGCCTTCACCAGCTCTTCGATCTGCAATAACTCACTCATTTTTTCCCTCCTCGATCTTGGACCGCACGAAAGATACGATCTCTTTTTTCTGAAATCCCAGCTGCTGCATCTTATCAAGAAACAGCGTCAGCTGCTGCGTTGCGACGGCATCCCTTGAGCGCTCGATCTTTTCCCGGTCATCCGTCACAAACCTGCCGGCCGTACGCTCCGTACGGACCAGCCCTTTTTGCTCGAGTTCCGTGAACGCTCTTTGCATAGTGTTGGGGTTCACCCCCGCTTCCATGGCCAGATCGCGAACGCTCGGAAGTTTGGATCCGCTCGGATAAGTTCCGGAGACGATCCCGGTCAGCAGAACTTCCAGCAGCTGTTTATGGATCGGCCTGTCTGAATCCAGTTTCCATGACATGATTGCTACTCCTTTCTTCAGATTGTATTACTGTACTAGCTGCTTAATACAATAATACATAAAAATCATTCTGTCAACAGTTTCCTGAAATTGACAAGAAAAATAACCTGGGATATAATTTGAGAGCCGTTTTAGCGACGGTTACGGGGTGTGGCTCAGTTTGGCTAGAGCGCGTGGTTTGGGACCACGAGGCCGCAGGTTCGAATCCTGTCACCCCGATGATTACTTGATCCCGGAAGCTCGCTGCCAGAGCGGCTTGCGGGATTTTTATATCAAGCTTCTTACACATTTGTTCGCACAGTCTGTGACAACTAGGTTGATAACTGTAATAAAAAGGAGAACGTTACCACCCCAGCTTTAGTGTTTACAAACATTATTATTTGTGATAATATAGTGTTTGAAAACACTATTTGTACCGGGAGAAAATAATATGGACAGTGAAGAATACTATAGAATGCTGGATTTATCGAACAGGCGGGTTCGGGAGAATAATTATTCAACAAAGAGATTCTTACTAGACAAAATAGATTGGCGAGACAGATTGATATGTATTTCCGGATCAAGGGGATGCGGCAAAACCACGATGCTGTTGCAGCATATTCGCGCTGAGTTTAATAACGACTCTGATAAAGCCTTGTATGTTTCGCTTGATAATCTATGGTTTGCAACCCATTCTCTGGTTGAACTGGCAGATATTCACTATATGAATGGAGGAACCCATATCTTCCTTGATGAGGTTCATTATCTGAAAGACTGGCAAGTTATAATTAAGAACCTGTATGATAACTATCCCAAGTTGAATATCGTTTATACCGGTTCTTCATTGCTCAGGATAGACTTTGAAAGCGGAGATCTTTCAAGGAGACAGATAATATATAATCTTCCCGGCCTTTCGTTCAGAGAGTATTTGTATTTTGAAGATGTTATCGAGACGGAAGCATTGAGTCTGACAGACCTTATAAGAGATCACAAGACCATAGCAGAGGATATTACTCCAGAAAATACTATACTAAAGCATTTTACGGAGTATCTGTTAAGGGGATGATTGATTAGAACAACAGAAGATGACTGATATAGGGGAATTGAGTGATCATTTGGAAATGCGTTTTTATTTGCAAAATCAGACAACAGGGGGATGGGACTATGTCAAAACCAGGATTCACCGGGATAAGTACTAAAAGTCGTAAAAGAGTTTAAAATGGTCCGGAAACTGGGCCGATGGCTCATTTTCCGTAGGCGATCTTTATGATATCGTCGATCCCCGCTTCTTCGATCGAAACATCTTTGATGGCCTTTTGAGATGAAAGAGAGGCAATGATATCTGCGGTGGTAACGTCGGATTTGGCAAACTTGTACCTTGCAACATTTCCCTCGTGCGAGATCATCTCACATTTCTCATGTTCGGGGGCATCTTCGTCATAGTATTCGACAACAAGAGTTTTGTACGGAGCGATCCTGTCCGTGATCTCTTTAAGATTACCGTCCTCCATCATAACTCCGTGATTGATGATTATGAGCCTCTCGCACAGTTCCTGTATGTCGCCGAGGTCATGCGTGGTAAGGATGACGGTGGTCTTCCTGACATTGTTTATTTCCTTAATGAATTTGCGGAGTGAATATTTGGCGGAAACATCAAGACCGATCGTCGGTTCATCAAGGAACAGCACCTTCGGGGAATGCAGCATTGATGCGACAAGATCGCCCTTAACGCGCTGACCGAGGGACATCTGGCGTACTGGCTTGTCGAGGAGTTCTTTTATTCCCAGTATGTCATCCATAACGGACATTGTCGCTTCGTAAGCATCAGCATCGATCCTGTAAATGTGTTTTAACAGCTCAAAAGTCTCTCCCAGGCGCAGGTCCCAGTTGAGCTGCGACCGCTGTCCAAAGACAACGCCGATGTTCTTTACTACTTCCTTACGATGCTTCGTTATATCCTCATCGTTTATCAGTACACTCCCTCTTGTCGGGGTAAGGATGCCTGACATCATCTTGATAGTAGTACTCTTTCCGGCACCGTTAGGGCCGATGAATCCCACGATCTCTCCTTGGTCGATATGAAAAGACAGATCCTTCACCGCATGTATGACATTGGTGTTTCTGGTAATAAGCCCTTTAAGAGCGCCGGAAAGGCCGGCACCCTTGCGTTTTATCGTATAATCCTTGCTCAAGTTCTTAACGTCTATCATTGTCAGTTACCTGCACTTTCATATTTTTTGAGCCCTGAGTTAAAATAAGCACCGGCCAGCAGCATCATAAGTATGCCGACACCTAGCGTGATAAAGGCTGTGACCATACCGGAACTTATGCCGTTATCAATCCCTAGGAGCGACGATACCGGATAAAATGAGACCCAGCCGATCGGGATCAGATATGTCAGTATGAATTGCATGCTTTCCGGGTACATGGATATAGGGTACATCGTAGTCTTATCCATGATCTCCTGCGTATACTGGCCGAAGTCAACGGCACTTCGCGTATGAAATGAAGTACTGCCTATAAGGATATAAATCCCGCCGCGGATAAGCGTTGCTCCGATCAGCATTATGATGACCTGGATGACAAATATGAAAGAAGCATGAACACCGGATTTTACACACCCGTAAATGAACACAATGATCCCGGGGATCAGATCGGTTATCCCGAAAATATTGATGTTTGTGAAGAAGAACTGGTACAGAACTCCGAGAGGCCTTGTAAGATATCTGTCAAAATCACCCTCGATCACGTACCATCCCATGAACCATCCCTGAACGAAAAAGATCATCGACAGGGCATGCGATATAACCGACAGTCCGTACAGGAAAGCGAGCTGTCCGTAATTCCATCCGTTGATCTGCCCAAATGTCTCGACAACAAACTTGATGATCGCAAACCCCATGATGAACTGTAACGGGTTGGAGATCAGCCATCCGGCAATGTTGGACGGGTACTCGACGATCGTAAGGAATGCCATTTTTATGTTCACGCCGGTGACGTCAAGGTAATGACGCAGCGTATCAAATGATCTTTTCATTGTCATCCTCCCTGAACCATCACTTTACGAGTTACCCTCTTGTGTACCAGAAGAAACAGGACAGTCAGGATCAGAAGCCACAAAAACTGGATACGCATCTGCCAAAGATGCTCAGCCCGGGTGCCCCTTCCGATATAGATGCTAAGCGGCAGCTGGTAAATGTATACGAAAGGAAGCGCAGCCAGCACTTTTGTCACGCTCTCCGGGAAGAACCATATCGGAATGATGCTTCCGGACAGGAGCCTTATCAGATGTTTTTTTACCTGGATAAGTGCGTTGATGTTTACTGCGGTAAATGCGGTCATACCAAAGAGCGCAGCGATCAGCCAGTTGATCAGAAATGATTCAACAACAGATACCACAAAGATCGGAAGATCTCGGATATCAGCCATAACCGGAACCTTTATCATGATCGAACCTATAAGGAGTATCGGGACCATGTTCTGGAAAATGAGCGCTATAATGCTGCCGATGTCTTCTGCAAAGAACATCCCGAAAAGGCTGACGGGCTTTATCAGGTCTGTAGCAACTGTTCCTTTTTCAACACTCCGGCCGATCCTTCGCTCAACATTTGTAATGAGGAGTACCGACAGCACCGATGAGATGATCACGTAGGTCAGCATGCTGTCCGCGTCGACTCCGCTTACGGTGCTTTGCTCTTTGTAAAGAGCGCGCCAAAAGTATGCAGACGTGATCATGATTATCGTCTGCATGAGAATGTTCCCATATACATTGAACTCGTATGTCAGACTCTTGATGATCTGAGTTTTTATGATGAACAGATATTTTTTCATGAGGTCTATTTTAGGGCCTTGTCGACAGGCTGTAAATACATATCATGACGAAAAAAGTGCCGTTTAAGTAATCCGTCCCGACAGGCCGGGTATAAAAAGGAGAAAGTTTATCCGGAAATGAGGGAATAACAGGGACACGGGATAAACAGCGTGGTATAATAAAATATACAGGAGGTATCGATGATGGAACTGGTTCTTTATATGTTTGATGGCTGCCCTTTTTGCAGGAAGGTCATACGTGAGATAGAAGCCGAAGGAAGGGATGATATAAAGTTCTGTGACATCCATAAGAGTGAGGAAGACCGTCGCAGACTGATAAGCGTCGGCGGGAAGGAGCAGGTCCCCTGCCTTTTCATCGACGGAAACCCCCTTTATGAAAGTGACGATATAATAAGCTGGCTCAGGGACAACCGGTAAGACCGGATCGTGGGCCGCTGCTCTGCTGAACTTACAGTAATACTATGGTTTAATGAAGGGAGGTAATATCATGATCTATGAGGAAATAGTGAAAAAAGCCGCGAAGGCTGCAAAGAAGGTTAACAAGGATGCGATCGAAGAACATCTGGCTGTTGAGTTTTGCGTTGAAGGAGAAGGCGAGGGCGCTTTCTATGTCGAACTCGACAAGGGCATGATCGATGTTCAGCCTTATGAGTATTATGACTGCGACTGCCGTATCCGCGGCAATGCGGATGTGATAATGGATCTTATCGAGGGTAAGATCGATGAGACGGTTGCATATCTTCAGGGGAAGTTCCGTGTCGAAGGGAATTTTGACAAGGCAGTGGATTTTGCAAAGGCAGTTAGCAATATCGTACCTCCCAAGGCTCCTGCGAAGAAGAAAAAGGCGGCAAAGACCACATCAAAAACAGCCACAAAATCCGCAACTAAAAAATAGAGGACCGATCTATGTATGTATTAGCAGTTATACCTGCCATAGCGCTTTTGTGCGTAGTGTGGAAGCTGGATACCGTTGAAAAAGAGCCGCCGGCTCTTCTGGCCCGGTTGTTTGCATTTGGGGCGCTTACCGTGGTAAGCGCCATACTTGCGGGCCTGATAGGGAATGGTATAGTAAATGCCGCATATTCCGGCAGAGGGCGCATCTTTTTTATTTTTCTGGACAGTTTTATATTCACAGCCCTGGCCCAGGAGGCGGGCAAGTTTTTTGTCCTGAAGATGGCCACATGGAAAAACAGGGAATTCAACTATACCTTTGACGGCCTTGTTTATGCTGTCGCGGTATCATTGGGATTTGCTGTCGCCGAGAACATTGTATATGTGGTAAGGAGCGGAGCTGATGCTTCCGTATCCCGTGTGGTCCTGTCTGTGGCAGGACACCTCGTTTATTCCATGTTCATGGGCTGTTTTTACGGACAAGCCCGTTATGCCGAAGGTGAAGGCAAAAGGAAGAGGGTCAGAATGCATCTTGCGGAAGCGGTCCTGATACCTGCCGTCATGAACGGTTTCTATGTTTTCGGCCTGAGAACGGACAGTAAAGCAGTCTTTGTATTCCTTGCGGTCTATGAAGTGCTGATCACCACCATTGCCATCAGGCAGTTCATCATATATTCCCGGGAAGATACCCTCATTCCGGGAATGGAATGGACAGTAAGACCCGATGACAGAACCTGGGAGGATAAGGCTGATGAAAGTTAAGTGTGATTACTGCGGCCAGATGATAGATGATGGGGAAAAGATCTGCCCTTACTGCGGCGGTGCCATGTCCACGGCAAACCGGGTGTCCCGCGGTCAGCCCGCGACCATTGAAGAACTGAAGAAGTGGTACACTGACCACAAGCTCCCGCCCGAAGAGACGACCAGGTTTTTCATCGGGAAGGATATAAAAGAGCCCAAGGCATTCGGTATATATAAAAACCCTGCAGGTGACTTTGTCGTATATAAGAACAAAGCCAGTGGTGAAAGGGTTGTCCGCTACGAGGGCAAAGATGAAGGATATGCCGTAAATGAGCTGTATCAGAGGCTGAAGGCGGAGATCGCAGACCAGAAGGCCAATAAATCATCCAAAGCCGGCAACGGCAGTAAAAAGGGAAAAGGCGGCATATCGGATATTCTCCTGACTATCATTGCCCTTCCTTTTGTAAGTCCCGTATTTGCCGCTATATATGTGATCGCGGCTCTGGGCATCTTTATGATCTTTGACAAGTCGCCATCCGAAGGATATTACAGGTATCAGGACAATGATTATTATTATCAGGGTTCCTCCTGGTATGCCTATGATGAGGATGATGACACCTGGTCCTATGCATCAAACGCCGATGAACTGAGTTCGCTCATAAATGACGATAATGACACGGATTACCGGACCGACAGCCATAGCGGAACGGATTTCGAGGATACGAACTGGTATGACAGGGGTACATCGGACGATGACTCCGACTGGGACAGTGACAGCAGCTGGGACAGTGACAGTTCATGGGACAGCGACAGTTCGTGGGATTCGGGAGGATCTGACTGGGATTCCGACTGGTAGGCGGTAAGCGAAAATAGGAGTGGTAATAGCGGCCATTTACCCATTGACATCGTAGGTAAGTGGGATTATAATGTGAAACGAAAAAAGCCATAAAGGAGCCAAATAAAGTGATATACGCAGACAATGCCGCAACAACAAAGATGAGCGATGAAGCCATAGAGGTCATGACCGGGATGATGAAGGAGACCTGGGGGAATCCTTCAAGCCTTTACATGTTCGGGCAGAAGGCAAAGGAAGCTCTTGAGGAAGCGCGGGGGACCGTGGCAGGTGTCATCGGGGCCGAACCTAAGGAGATTATCTTTACTTCAGGCGGGAGCGAGGCGGATAACCAGGCAATACTGACCGCGGCGCTCATAGGTGCCGGTAAGGGCAAAAAGCACATTATATCATCCGCATTTGAACATCATGCAGTGCTGCATACGCTGGAAAAGCTTGAGAAGGAAGGCTTTGAAGTCACCCTTCTTGATGTCCATGAGGACGGGATCGTCAGATGCGAAGAGCTGGAGAAAGCCATCCGGGAAGATACCTGCCTTGTTACGATAATGTATGCCAACAACGAGATCGGGACCATCCAGCCCATCCGGGAGATAGGCAGGATCTGCAGGGACCGCGGGGTGATCTTTCATACCGATGCCGTTCAGGCTCTCGGCCATATACCGGTGAATGTTGCGGATGACAATATAGACATGATGTCGGGATCCGCCCATAAGTTCCACGGACCAAAAGGCGTGGGATTTCTCTATGTCAGAAAGGGAATAAGGGTATCAAACCTTATCGAGGGCGGTGCCCAGGAAAGGGGGAAAAGAGCCGGCACGGAAAACCTTCCTGCCATAGCCGCAGCGGCCGCAGCGCTTAAGACTGCCGCAGGTGACATGGATAAAAATGCCGGGCTCCTTTCGGCAAAAAGAGACAGGCTGATAGAGGGCCTGAAGGAGATACCCCACTGTGCCTTAAACGGAGATGAGAAAAGGAGACTGCCGGGGAACGTTAACTTCTGCTTCGAGGGCATCGAGGGAGAATCGCTCCTGCTCCTGCTTGATGATAAGGGGATACAGGCATCTTCGGGATCTGCATGCACATCGGGCTCACTCGATCCCAGCCATGTCCTTCTTGCCATAGGCCGTGTACATGATGTGGCCCACGGTTCTTTACGCCTTACCATAGGAGAGGATACGGATGACGCCGATATAGAGACCATCATTACGGCTGTAAAAGAGGTGGTCGCCTATCTTAGGTCTTTTTCTCCCATATGGAGGGATCTTGAAGCAGGAGTAAAGGAACATATTTTATAAAAATATGAAAAGTCAGAAGAGGAGGAAAACAAGTGGCTCTTTACAGTGAAAAAGTAATGGATCATTTCCGCAACCCCAGAAATGTCGGGGTGATCGAAGATGCGGACGGTATAGGTGAAGTCGGAAATGCCAAGTGCGGCGACATCATGAAGATGTATCTTAAGATAGATGATGATATAATAAGTGATGTAAAATTTGAAACTTTCGGATGCGGAAGTGCGATAGCGTCGAGTTCGATGGCGACCGAACTCATAAAAGGCAAACCAATAAGCGAAGCGATGGAGCTTACCAATAAGGCGGTTGCGGAGGCCCTTGACGGTCTTCCGGATTACAAGATGCACTGCTCCGTTCTTGCTGAGGAAGCTATCCGCTCTGCCATCTCAGATTATGAGAAGAAAAAATCCGGAAAGCAGGGATAGGATCGTCTGAAAGGTGGTAACGAATGGGAACAGGGATCGTATCGGGTTTAATGATACCTTTTATAGGCACGTCGCTGGGAGCGGCGTGCGTTTTCTTTATGAAAAAGGAGCTGAAGGCGGGGATACAAAGAGCTCTTACGGGCTTTGCCGCGGGGGTCATGGTGGCGGCATCCATCTGGAGCCTTATCATTCCGGCCATGGAGCAATGCGCTGACATGGGAAGGCTGAGCTTTCTGCCCTCATTTGCAGGCTTCTGGCTGGGCATCCTCTTTTTGCTCCTGCTTGACAGCCTCATTCCTCACTTACATCTGAATACGGAAAAGGCAGAAGGCCCCAAAGCATCCCTTAAGAAAACTACGATGCTGGTCCTGGCCGTGACCCTTCATAACCTGCCCGAAGGTATGGCAGTGGGTGTCGTGTATGCCGGCCTCATGTCGGGAAATGCCATGATAACGTCCGGCGGTGCCCTTGCACTTGCCCTGGGTATAGCCATACAGAACTTTCCCGAGGGAGCCATCATTTCCATGCCGCTGTGTGCGGAGGGAAACGGAAAGGTAAAAGCTTTTATATACGGGGTCCTGTCCGGTGCGGTAGAACCTGTCGGAGCAGCTCTTACCATGGTAGCGGCGGGCTTTATAGTTCCCGCAATGCCTTATCTGCTGAGCTTTGCAGCAGGCGCCATGATGTATGTTGTAGTCGAGGAGCTGATCCCTGAGATGTCCGCGGGCGAGCACTCCAACATAGGAGTCGTCATGTTCGCACTTGGATTTACACTCATGATGGCTCTTGATGTGGCACTGGGTTAAAATTGTTCTCTTTATAGCCTTGATGTTGAAAGCGAAAGGGAAGTAAGAGCCGCCATAGAACAGGTCATGCAGACCTGTATGGTCAGATATATGAGAAAGGGTCTTGCGGATTGGAAAACATAAATAAACTGGAAATGTCCATAATATATCCGGATGGAAAGAGTGATCAGGGAGAGAGGGATGTGATCTCCGAGCACGAACTGACTGTAACGGTCAATGAGATAACCCTGTACAGGATCGTCTGCATAAAGGACTATTTAAAGGAACTTGTGACCGGGAGGCTGTTTACCGACAGACTGATCGAGGATAGGGATGATATCAGCAGGCTCTTTTTTTGCAGATATGAAAAAGAGGCCAGTGTCTTTCTTAAAAAAGAGATCTCCCCGGAAGATACCATAGGACCGGATCTTACCTGCTGTTCGGGTAACAGGGTATATGTTGCTGCAAAAAAGCCCGGTCTTAAGAAGCTCGACCCCTGCGAATTAAAGAAAGAATGGGTATTCGAACTCGTGAAGGAGTTCGGCAAGGGAACAAGACTTCACGAGCTGACCAGCGCGGTCCATATATGCATCCTCGCAAGAGAAGGTAAAAAACTCTTTGTAAGCGAAGATATAGGCAGGCACAATGCTGTGGACAAGGCAGTGGGATACGCCCTGCTTAATGGCATACCCCTGTCAGAGTGCATGCTGTTTACCTCCGGACGTGTCCCGGTAGATATGGTCGAAAAGGTCATAGCAGCGGGCATTCCCGTCCTTGTCTCCAAGTCTGTTCCAACGCAGGAGTCAGTACTGTTATCACACGAATTTGGTCTTACCCTCATATGCCGGGCCTGGCCCGACCGCTTCGAACTTTACTGATCGATCTGATCACTTTACCCGGACGGTGACCGTTACGGTTTTGGCTGCTTTCTTATGGTTGGCATCACCGGCCGCCGAAACCTTGACCTTGATCTTGTAGGTTCCCTTTTTAAGGCCCTTCTTTACGGTAACTTTTCCCTTGCCGGATACTGTGATCTTATTCTTGCCTTTTGTTTTCTTATAGGTAACTGTCCCCTTATTCTTCGTTATGGAAAAAGCCTTTGATGCGGAATATGACTTGTTCTTTTTCTTAACGGTCTTAGCCTTCAGGGAGATCGTTTTGCCTGAGATCTTTATGGAGGCTTTTGTGATCTTAAAGGTTGTCGTGACAGATCCCTTGAAATTCCCCTTACCTGTAATAGTCACATAAGCCGTCCCGGCATTTACGTTATTTGCGTAGAAAACATCATAATCCCTGCCCTCTGTGAGAATGCTGTTATCAAGCGTGACCACAGGCCCGGGTTCAATGGGACTTCCTGTGTATTTGAAGCTTGCAAGGCCGGAAACGGATGCTCTGCTTATATCCTTTTTACTGTCATCGGAAACAGTCACATTGATGGTCTTTGCTGTGGCATTGTAGTTATTGGTAGCTGCAGCGGTAACTGTTATGGTGGTCCTACCGGGGCCGGTGATCGTGACAGTGCCGGC
This sequence comes from Lachnospiraceae bacterium, assembly GCA_024693225.1. Taxonomy (GTDB): domain Bacteria; phylum Bacillota; class Clostridia; order Lachnospirales; family Lachnospiraceae; genus UBA2868. The sequence goes on along the minus strand of JAILLI010000032.1, from coordinate 5,328 downwards.
TTTATCTACGGTACAGACACCTGTGTTGGCTGATACGTATGAAAGAGCTCCGCCTCCGCTTGCGGTCGCACTCAGGGCAAAAGGAGGGTCGCTTCGCTTTTTGGTAATATCACCTGCGGTAATCTGCTGATCCGCTTTTTTGATGGTAAATTCCTTTGTGACCGATCCTTTGAATTTCCCTATACCCGTTGCGGTAACGGTGGCAACTCCGGCATTTACGTTATTGGTGTATGAGAGGGTAAAATCTTTGCCCACATTAAGCCAGCCTATGATCATCCCGGGGGTCTTGGCCTTGCCGTTATAGGTAAAATCGGTCCCGGTCAGTTCACATTCCATAGTTGATATATCGGGCTGACCGCGGGTGAGTATTTCAGTCCAGGTAGAGGTATCCGTCCTTGAGATGGTGCGGCCCCAGTGTATAGATGAGTTGTAGTTGCCTTCAGCGATAGTGATCGTATCACCTTCGATCTTAAGGATCATGACTGTATGGGTGTCATTGTTCAGCCTTATGGCATCACCCGGGTGTATATTGTTAAAATCTTTATGCAAAACTATAGGAAGGTCATCGTAGACTGCGTCGCTGAGTATCAGGGCAAAGCCGTGGCAGCCGCCACCGCTGTAGCGAACAGGGAAGCCGGCCTCGTTATACCATATTCCTTTGGAAGTATAGGTATCAGAGTTTGTCCAGGACAAGCCTTCGGGATACTTGCTCTGCAGAGCCATCATTATGGTATAGGGATCGCCTGTCTGCAGGCTCTGTAGGGCAGAAGAGGACCTCCCGCCTGAGCGCAGTGCTTCCCATTCCTCCCTGTCGAGGGGCTCTGTATAAGAGTCACCGGTAGATTGACCTGCGGGGAGACTGAACCGGTCCGCGTCATCTGTCAGATCATCGGAAAACCGAGCCTCCAAAGTACCGCTTTCTTCCGCATACACAGGCAGGGGGGCTGCAGAAGCTGTGAACATCAGGGTTGATGCGAGCATACTCGCGATAAATCTAAGGGTATTCTTTTTCATGGTTTACCTCCCGTATTGCCCCCATGTATTATCTGTTGCGATCGGCAGGACCCGGGGGCTGCATGTCATATTTTTACAGAAAACTTAACTTATCCTTGAAATTTAAACCTATGATATCACAGGTCGATATCAAAATAAACCTCGCTGTTTTGATAGCAAAAAGATGAGAGATGATTTATAATTATCCGGCAGGAAAACCCTATACGTTATCCCATGTTTTAAGTGGGATAACGGTTGTGGGAGGTTAAAAAAGTCTGCCGAACGGCAGCGGATCGATCAGGGAACCGTCCCCTGACCGGTTCTGATTGGATTAGGGGGATATATACCATGTTAAAAAAGATGATCCTTGTAACCTGTCTGATGCTTATAACTGTCCTTGCTGCCGGAAGTGTTCCCGCAAGGGCTGATACGGCGACCGCAAAGGCCATGATACCGACATTCCGGGCAATGTATCATGTTGATGAGGCCGAGGCCATACTGGGACAGAAGAAGGCTGTCCTTGCAGCCTGTAAGAGGAATAAGGCTTCTGCCTGTGAGATCGGACTGGCACAGTTGGAAGTCAATTATGCGAACAATCTTTTAAACACGCTGAACACGATGATAACCCGCAACACCATCATGATAGAAGCTGCCCCTCCCGGGGTTGTCAATACCCCTTCATTCGGAGCAAATTCCATGGCGGCAAATCATGCCTGGATTACATACTTTGGTCAGTGTCCGGTCGTTTCACAGTGAAGAATAAGACGGCAAATCTGTATTTTCGGGAGCGCTTTGGGTGCAAGGTCTACAGGATAGCCCTTGACGGGGGTTTTACCTGCCCCAACAGGGACGGTAAGATCGACACCCGGGGCTGCATCTTCTGTTCCGGCTTCGGATCCGGGGAATTTGCCGGTGACAGGACAAGGACCATAAGTGAGCAGATAGAGCGGGGCAGAGACCTTGTAGATAAAAAGATGCCTGAGGGTGAGCGGAAATACGTGGCCTATTTTCAGGCTTTTACGGGAACCTACGCCCCTTTGGCAAAATTAAAGAGGATCTATGAAGAAGCGATCCGGCATCCGGACATAGCGGCCCTTGCGATCGCGACGCGGCCCGACTGCCTGCCGGATGAAGTTATCGGTCTTATCGCAGACCTTAACCGGCAAAAGCCCGTATGGGTGGAGCTGGGATTGCAGACCATACATGAGAAGACTGCTGCATACATAAGGCGGGGATATCCTCTTGCGGTATATGATGATGCGGTAGAAAGACTGGCAGAGCGCGGGATAGAAACAGTTACGCATATAATACTGGGTCTTCCTTTTGAAACAAGAGAGGATATGCTGGGGACCGTCCGGTATGTGGGAAACGGTCCCATATCGGGTATAAAGATCCAGCTTCTGCATGTACTTTCCGGGACCGATCTTGCAAAAGAATATGAGCAGGGAAAGTTTTCCTGCCTTTCTATGGAAGAATACACGGATCTTGTGCGGGACTGCATAGACCTTCTGCCGGACCATATAGTGATCCACAGGATGACCGGGGACGGGGCCAGAAGGAACCTTATCGCCCCCTTATGGTCCACCGACAAGAAGAGGGTCCTTAACATGCTCCGCGCAAAGCTTGGTTAGGGGCGCTGCCTCTGCGGCCGGGACGTCTTCTTGTCTTCATCCACCATGCTGAGGCTGATCCGGCCTTTCTTCTCATCAACATCAAGTACCGTGACTTCAACTATATCCCCAACAGAAACCACTTCGAGAGGGTGTTTTATATAGCGGTCGCTCATACGGGAGATGTGTACGAGCCCGTCCTCGTGGACACCTATATCCACAAAAGCTCCGAAATCTATCACATTTCTGACTGTGCCCTTAAGCTTCATTCCGGGCTTTAAGTCCTTCATTTCAAGTACATCGGACCGAAGCACGGGTTTTGGCATGTCATCTCTCGGATCCCTTGCAGGTTTTTCAAGTTCCGACAGAATGTCCTGAAGCGTCATAAGGCCGCAGCCGAGTTCTTCGGATAAAGCCTGAAGGTCTTTTTGAGCCTTTTTAAAAGCACGGACGGCATCACCGTCACTGACCCGGCAGCCGATCTTTTCCAGGAGGGCTCTTGCCTGAGGGTAGGATTCGGGATGGACTGCCGTTGCATCAAGGGGTTCATCGCCTCCTGTGATCCTGCAGAAACCCGCACACTGTTCAAAGGCTTTAGGGCCCAGCTTTGCAACCTTGAGAAGTTCGCCCCTTGAATGGAAGCGGCCGTTCTTTTCCCTGTAGGCGACTATGTTCTTGGCAAGGGCGGGAGATATGCCCGATATATAGGAAAGCAGGGAAAATGAAGCCGTATTGAGGTCAACTCCGACACGGTTGACCGCAGCTTCAACAACTCCTGTCAGGGTCTCGGACAGCTTTTTCTGGTCCATGTCATGCTGATACTGGCCGACGCCGATCGACCGCGGCTCTATCTTAACAAGCTCGGACAGGGGATCCTGCACCCGTCTTGCTATGGAGGCCGCACTTCTTTGCCCCACATCAAATTCCGGAAACTCTTCCGTGCCGAGTTTGCTGGCCGAGTAGACGCTGGCACCGGCTTCGTTTGTTATGAGATAATGTATGCTGCCGCCAAGCTCTTTTAAGAGGTCGGATACGACCTGCTCCGATTCTCTTGAGGCCGTCCCGTTCCCGATAGAGATCAGGGTGACATTATATTTGTCTATAAGAGCCTTCAGGGTCTGTTTTGCTTCTTCGACCCTGTTATGGGGAGCTGTGGGGTATATGACTTTGGTATCAAGGACTTTTCCGGTCGGATCAACGATGGCGAGTTTGCAGCCGGTCCGAAAGGCCGGATCCCATCCCAGAACGGTCTGCCCTGCTATGGGAGGCTGCATGAGGAGCTGTTTTAAGTTCTTTCCAAAGACCTCGATGGCGCCGTCTTCAGCCTTTTCCGTAAGCATATTCCTTACCTCACGCTCGATTGAGGGGGCGATCAGCCTCTTATAGGAATCGGCTATGGCCGCCTTTATGACCGGGGTGGTATAGGGATTATCCGAGGTCAGGGTCTGTTTTTCAAGATAGGCTGTGATGTTCTCTACCGGAGCCGTAACAGTAACGGAGAGGACTTTCTCGTTTTCTGCGCGGTTTATGGCGAGGATCCTGTGACCGGCGATCTTCCTTATGGCTTCCTCGAACTCGTAATAATTCTGATACACGGTCTCCGCCTGCGGGTCTTTGGCTTCCGACCTGATGGTCCCTTCGTTTATGGTGGCCCGGCGGATATATTCGCGATATGCTGCATTATCGGATATGTTTTCGGCGATGATATCGGATGCTCCGGCAATTGCGGCGGCAGCGTCGATGACTTCCTTCTCGGCCGCTTTTATCTGATCCTCCTTGGAAGAGGAGGCGGGCTCGATCTTTCCCGTGACATATTTTTGGGCTTCTTCCTCTAAGGGGCTCTTTGCATCCTGCCTCATGATATAGTCTGCAAGAGGGGCGAGACCACGCTTTCTGGCAGCTTCAGCCCTGGTCTTTTTCTTCTGCTTGTAAGGCCGGTAAAGGTCTTCAAGAGTAACGAGCTTTTCGGCAGAAAGTATGGAGGCTTTTAAGTCTTCTGTAAGTTTTCCCTGCTCATCGATAAGGTCAAGCACTTCCTGTTTCCTGGCTTCGAGATTTCGCAGGTAGGTGAGCTTTGTAAAAAGGAGACGGAGCTTTTCGTCATCAAGGCTTCCTGTGGCTTCCTTTCTGTATCTGGCGATAAAGGGTATGGTATTTCCTTCATCTATAAGCTTTACGGCAGCTTCCACCTGTGTATTTTTTGCATCGATCTCTCTGGCGATCGCAGATATGATGTCCATCTATTTTCCTCCTGATTTGGGATAGCATCGATAATCTCATTAATAGCATTTCCGATGTGGTCAGGGCCTTTCTTTAGTCTGGGTTTTCATAGGCCGCGTGTATAATCTTAAAACCAATGGAAGTATTATATCAGAAATAAAGAGAAAAGCATCAGGATATGATGACGGAATTTTTAGAAAAGGGGGTTAAGGAATCTCAGATCGTGCCGATATATATATCAAAGATAAGAAAACAGCCAACGAAACTCTTTTTCATTTAGTAAACCTCCCTAATTTATAAGTATCCGGCAAGACACAGGGTTCTTGCCGGATACTTATTTTTCATCATATTTCGGGGGCGATCGTGGAACTGTCCCCTCGTATTGACTTGCCAATCGGAGCCCCGTCCACTGATTACCGTCCTCTCGTATTGATCGGATCTACTTGACGGTGACCGTGATGGCTGATCTTGCTCCATTTATGGCATAGACATATATCTTGCACTT
>JAILLI010000021.1 GCA_024693225.1 Lachnospiraceae bacterium | reverse complement strand
CCGCTTAAGAGCATCATGGTCATGACAAGGGCGTAGGGGGTATTAACACCGGTTGCGGGGATATCTTCGGGAGGGACCATGGTCGTGGTATCGGCAAGGGCTACGATCTGGCCGCTGTCGCCTGTAACCTTCGCATGTCTGATCCCGTTTGCTTCGGCATAGTTTGCCGCAAAGGAATGATCGGAGCATATTATGGTCAGGTTATCACAGCCTTCAAAAGCATCAAGCCCTATCTCGGCAACGGAATCGGGAATGGTGATCTCGGTAAGGTTCCTGCAGTCGTAAAAGGCTCCGTCCGCAATGCTCGTTACCGTATCCGGAAGGACGATCTTATCAAGCTTGACACAGTTATAGAAGCTCTGCTGGCCCACAGCGGTAAGGTTTGGCGGAAGCGTGATGTCAGAGAGCGATGAACAGTCATAAAAGAGATTGTTGGATATGGCGCTTAAATTCCTGGGCAGCACCACGTCATCAAGGCTCTTGCAGCCATAGAAGGCTGCATTGCCTATAAATACGGTACTCTCCGGTATATCTATCTTCTCAAGGCTCTCACACTTGGCAAAGGCCCGGTTATCTATAACGCCAAGGCCTTCCGGAAGGTTTATGTTGGTAAGATCCGTACAGCCTTCAAAAGAACTGAAGCCTATCTGCTGCAGGCCCTCGGGCAGGGTCACCTTGATGACCGTGGGGATCTTGAAGTACTCATAATCTTCCACGGAGATCTTTCCCTCCTCAACCGTGATATTGGTCAAGGGGGCGGCCGCGTTGACGTTAAGCGCACCCACAACGCCGAGGATGGTTCCAAGCATACACCATATGGTCCGTCTTACCGGCTTTTTTAATCTCTTTTTAGAACCTGCCATATTACTGTTGTTTTCCTTCCCCCTTTTGCAAAGCCCCTTCCTTTGCCGCAAATACGATAAATCTCCCGTCCTCGTCACTGTGTTCGCATGTAACAAGTGACAGTATCTCCTGTCCGAAGACGGGGGTACAGTCCCTCGCATACATGGACCTGCTCTTTGCCCATGCTACAAAATCGTCATATGTCTTTTTATCGGTAAAGTTCATGTTCGAGAACATCTTACCGTCCTTTTCGGCCTCGGCTACCGTAGTGGTAAAGGCCGCAAACACGGTATATGTCCCCCTTCCGTACAGGGTATCAAAACAGATCTCCGGGTGATAGTTGCAATACGCCTCTTCCTTATAGAAGAGCAGCTCCCCGAAGAGCTTTCCCGAATTGACGTTATGCCCGTATATTATAAGCTGGGGGCAGTCATAGCCTATGTTGCATTTCTCATCTAAGATCAGCATCCCGTATTTGTCATATGCTCCGTCCATGTCGTGGGACAGGTAGAACTTATTATCCGGCCCATGCATGATGGGATACTCCAGGTTTGTCCCGTCAACATAGAGCCAGCCGGCAAAGTTCTCATTTTCTTCATGCATCTGCCGGTAGATGGGAAGGACCTCATCCGGCGAATACTCCCTTATATTCCCCTGTGCACCGGCAGCTTCCTCCAGGGCCTCTTCAAGCCTTTTTTCTTTTTTCCCTCTGTTCTTCTCTTTTTCCTCTTCCGGGATCTCTATCTCCTCAAACTGCAGTCTGGAAACCTTTACACGGGAGCGGATATCCTCCATCTTCTTCTCGCTCTTTACGTCAAAGAAGTAGTTGATACCTAGGAAGACAACCGAAAAAGAAAAAACGAGTATCAGTATCGATTCTATAACGGTAACTGCCGGCCGCCTTTTTCGAGAACTCTTTGTCATAGCCTTTTTCTGACCGTCACCGCTCATTTATAAGCCCCCGGTCCAAAAGATACCGCATGGATCTTTCAAAATAATCAAGGCTTCTGACCTCAATGAGAAGTCCTGCAGAGATGTCATATTTATCTGCCACAAAGAAAAAGTCTTTCCAGTCTATGGTCCCTTCTCCTACGGGCAGATGAAGATCTGCGACCCCGTCATTGTCATTTATGTGAAGATGCCTTATGTACTTAGCCAGCGGCCTGATCCATTCCTCGCTCTTTTTTGCGTGAACATTGATATGGGCCACATCAAAGCATACCCCGAAGTTTTTAACATCAGCCATTTCATCCGCAAGGAGCAGGAGCATATCGGGCGTAAAATCAAACATATTCTCGACACATACCGTGATATCCCTGTAGTCGGCACAGATCTTCCTGTAATAGGCGGCATTTAGCTCCACCCACCGCTTTACGTAGAAATCCGGTATAAAACCGGGGATAAAATTGGTATGAAATATGACTTTCTCGCAGTTGAGCCTGTCGGCGATCTCCATGGAGGAGTTGACCCTCTCCTCCGAGATGAGACGGATCCTGTCATCAAAGCTGTTAAGGCATATGTCATAAAAGACACCGTGGAGATTGTCGCCAAGCCTCTTTTTTGAATGAGGCTCATATAGGCTTATCCTCTCCTTCAGGGCTTTACTGTCATCAAGGAGCTTCGTATCATAAAAATCATTATATTCAAAGGCTGCATCCCATTTGGCGGCGACCTTCTCCGACCGGTCCATATCATTGCAGTCCGGGATCATATAGAGTTTTTCTATCGTCATATACCTTCCATCCTCTGTCCTGTATCTCGCTTACCCCGGCAGGCGTTCCATAAATTCCCTGTTTATCTTTGTCAGAGTATGAGACAGATAGGTCAAAAGCTTTAAGACATAATCCTCCTGCTGTCTTACTATGACTGTGAACTGCTGCAGATTGATTGAGCATATCTCCTTGTAGGTCTTATCCCTCCTGATATCCGCTGCATATGCCACCATCCGCCTGTCAGAGGAGTTAAGCGTGTCCTCTATGCGGTTATAGAGAGTCTTGAGGAGCTTGTATGCCAGCTCCGGCTCCGTCTTCATGAGCATCAGGAAATCTTCCTTTCTGATCTCAAGAACGGTCACTCCACCTCCGCCTGCGATCACAGTCGCGCTTCTCGGAGAACCTTCGAGCATGGACATCTCTCCGAAAAAAGCACCCTCATCGATCCTGGCTATATTGCGCTTCTTGTCTCTGAAGGTTCCCAGTATGACCTCAACGTAACCCTTGAGCACGAGAAAGGCCGTCTCTCCCTCGTTCCCTTCTATGCAGATGAAGCTTTCCGAGTTGAAGTAGCGGACTTTTCCGCACTTTGACACCTTATCTATATCCATTTACGAACTCCTTATCACGGCCTGTCAGTTAACCTTTATCAGCCTGAACACCTCAAGCTGCTCACTTTTTCCCTTAAGAGGAATATTTCCGACGGATTCGCATTCGATACGGTCACCCAAAGCATCCGCCACCCGTTTGCTGATATAGACCGTATCTTTTGGTGCATTTGCTTCAAGCCTTGCCGAAGTATTGACCGTATCTCCTATGGCTGTATAATCCATCCTTCTTTCGGTCCCGATATTGCCAACAACGGCTTTTCCGCAGTGGACTCCCACACCGAAGGAAACCGACCTTCCAAACCTTTCTTCAAGTTCCTTTGCCAGCTCATGAGACCTAACTACCATATCGTTTGCGGCACACACAGCCTTATATATGTAGTCGTCCATGGGAAGGGGCGCCCCGAAGATGGCCATGGTCGCGTCCCCTATGAACTTGTCAAGGGTCCCTCCGAACTTGAATATGGAGCTGCTTGTAAGCTCAAGGTACCTGTTCAGGATGGATACGACCTCTTCAGGTTCAAGGGATTCCGACATGGTGGTAAAGCCCCTGATATCCACAAAGAGTATGGCACATTCCACAGCCTCTCCGCCAAGCTTTATGGTATCCATGCCCTGCTTTAATATATCATCCACTATCTCGGGTGCCACATACCGCCTGAAGGTTCCCTCGACCTTTTTCTTTTCAATGGTCGCCCTCACATAGCGGATGATGATACCGACTATCGTAACGGCAAGGACAGACAGTGGGACATACAGTATGTCAAGGACAAAACCCTTATCATAAAGGAGCAGACAGACCAAAGGGTAACCTATTATACAGACACCCGCATATATCAGATCCTTTGCAAGGCTGCCCCTTCCCGATATCATGACCGCAATAAAGACAAGGGCCCCTATGATACATGCCGCAAGCCACCTTGGAGCTTCGGTCTTGTATCTGCCATCGAGCATGGCTTCTATCATGTTGGCGTGTATCTCGATACCGTACATGTCATAGGCCCTGTCGATGGCTACTGTGTAGCTGTCCATGAGACCTTCCGCATAGGGTCCGATAAGAACGACCCCGTCGGCAAAATAGTCGGCAGGTATGTCACCGTTTATCAGATCACAGAGCGAAAAAGAATCCGAATAACCCCCTGAATAGTCCGTAAAATCAATATACCAGTATCCATTCTCATTAAGGGGCGGGGGAAGTATGTCCTCTCCAAGATACTCTCCGTATTTTCTGCAGATCTCATAGGAAAAAGAAGGAATGGTCCTTCCGTCCGGCACGGTTACGGACAAAAGACCGTGTCTTATGACTCCGTCCCTGTCGTAAAACCCGTTCACTATGCCCTGCAAGCTTTTCTCTTTCAGATCCGGGAAGGGCTCCTCATAAAGGGTTATGGTCTTCTGCAGGACATATGAACCGTCATTTTCCGACAGCTCGGTCCCCACATTCACATAGGAGCCAAATACCACATTATCCTTAAGGGATGCCGCTCTTACCAGATGCTCATCCGCTTCCCTGCTCGTATTTCCTATATACAGCACATCAACACCGATAACGGCCGGAGCTGCATCAGGATCTTCGTTCAGCTTTTCTATGGCCTCGGCAACATAATCCCTTGTCCAGGTCTGATA
>JAILLI010000186.1 GCA_024693225.1 Lachnospiraceae bacterium | reverse complement strand
CTGCGCACTGTTCCACTGATCGTCCGTCCACACATCGCAGGCTCCGCCGGTCGCAACTATCTGCGGATCCTCATCTCCTATGACGATAAAATCCCAGCGCTTATGATCATCATATGTGCCGATCCATGCAGGCTTTCCTGCAATTACTGTCTCTTCCTGCTTAAGCTCTGTTCCACATACTCCAAAGTTTGTGGCGCAGAATATCGCGATTATTCCGTCATCTACATCCTTCGGATGTATGGTAAACCCGTAATATCCATATGACATCTCGTCATTATCGAGAGGACAGATCTTGCATTCAAAATCATCCGGAACCGTAATGCTAAGCTGTCCGTAAGGCCCCACAATGCTCTTTTTGTTTTCAGCCTGAACTTCAGGCTCTTCAGGAAGGTCTGCTTCCGGCAGAGTGCTCTTTTCCACCTCATCCGACGCCTGCGGCTTGGTATCGGTATTTACCGTGACATTGACATTTGCACATCCCGCCAGCGCAAGGGCTGTCATAAGGGATGCAGCCATTACCGTAATCTTTCTCATTTCCATTCCTTCCATGCGTCCGGCTGATAACCAAGAGTCGCCTGTTTGCCGTTTCTTACAACCGGAGTCTTTATAACCTGCTGGTTCTCGAGGATCTTCTCAAGCCTGTCATCACCTGACATATGCGTTATCAGGGCAAGCGTGTCTTTGTCCTTGCAGTTTTCGTTTATGAGCTTATCTAGACCGCCGATTGCAGAGGCAACGGATGTAAACTCACCCTTGCTCATGCCCTTTTCCTTCATGTCTATGAACTGAAACTTTACGTTCCTCTCTTTGAAGAATCGCTCAGCTTTCTTTGTATCATTGCATTTTTTCGTTCCGAAAATCTGTATCATTTTCTCTCCTGTCTAACGGTTAAGGATCATATCCATCTTATGCCACTTCTGGCCGCCCCAGGAGGAGTTTGCCTCTCCCCTGTCTGTAAAACCGAACTTTTTGTACATCTTTACTTTCTGCTCTTTGCAAGTAAGTATCAGAGATCTTCTTTCACGCTCCCACTCTCTTCTGCAATAGTTATAAACAAGTTCTCTTGCAAGACCCTGCTTCTGGTATTCCGGGCGGACGCATATGCCGCAGATCATTATGTTCTTTCCATCCTTATCATGAAGGGATGCATCGGTGAAATAATCATCAGTAAAGTCATCGCCGTTCGTTGCGATGCCGTTTACAAATCCGGCAATCTTTCCGGTCTCCTTATCGATCGCCACCAGGAATATGTCTTTGGCCGCTTTAACACGGTCTCTCATGTGCTCTATGGTGCAGGCTTCCTTTGGAGGAAAGCACTCGGCTTCAACTGCCGCCGCTTCATCTGCCTCATCTTCTTCTATCAGGCGGAAGTCAAAACGCTCATACAGGTCGTAATCAGCTATGCCAAGCTCTCTTATAATTTCTTCTGCCCTTCTTCTTCCGTCAGGAAGGATGTATGCATACTGCGCTCTTTTGGGAGTCCGTATCATGTCCTCTTCGTCAAGCTTTTTAAGTGTTTCATGATCATAGCCTTTCCATGAAAGCTCGTGAAAATGCGGCTCTTCGCGGTTGTTAAACCTTGTAAGATACATAAGGGCGAGGGTAAGATCCTCTATGGCTTCTTCTCTATTTTTCTTCATCTTCGCTCCTCCGCGTATCACAAAGCATATTCTTTAGTTTCACTGCGTTCTTATCCTTCTCGACCATAAGAATAAGGGGCTTGTCTGCGCCGTATTCGATCTTAAGTTTCTTTATAGGAATCCCTCTTCCGCAGCAGCAGTGCGGGTTGTAGGTGCTGTCGTGTATACTGACGGATTCGATTAAGTTTAAGGGAATGTACTTTCCTTCAAAGTACAGGGCATTATCAGAGACAAGGTACTGTTCCACTCTTTTGGCGCCCTTCTTATCAGCCTTAACATCCTCTATTTCTTTTCCGGGTACGATACACTCCCAGGCCATCTGATCCTCCTTCTTTGCTTATGATCGTGCGCTTCAGCCTGTTACTTCAAACGGGTTAGCGATGCCCTTATCAAAATTTAACAGTCCCAGACACGCATTATTCATCATATCGGACACGGTGCGTTCGGTATAAAATGCCATATGCGGTGTAAGATACACATTGGGAAACGCCATCAGAACCGCCCTCTCCCTGTTGTTCAGCTTATCACCGGACCTGTCCAGATAATAAAGACCCGCCTCATTTTCTATCGTATCAAGTGCCGCAAAACCTATCTTTTGCGATTCAAGTGCTGCAATCATCGCCTCGGAATCAATAAGAGAGCCTCTTGCGCAGTTGACTATGATAACGCCGCTCTTCATCATGTTAAAGGCTTTCTCATCCACCATGTGGTAGTTTTCTTCAAGCGCCGGGACATGGAGCGTTACAATGTCGGACTCTTTGTATATCGTCTCCTTGTCGGTATATTCACCGTATACTTTCAGCTCATCCTTTTCATATACATCATTCATGAGGATACGGCACCCGAAGCCCGAAAGGTGCTTGACGACCGTAGCCCCGATGTTGCCTGTTCCCAGGACGCCTATCGTTGAAGCTGTTATTTCCCTGCCGATCTTCCCGTTAAGCGAAAAATCCTGCACGTCTGATTTTTTCATGATGAACGGCATGTTCCTGCACGCAATGAGCATCATCATTATCGTATAATCAGCAACTGATTCGGGAGCATATGTCACATGCGCTACCTTGATCCCGATCTTTTTTGCATATGCAACATCTATATGTTCATATCCGATACTCCGGGTCGTAAGATACTTTGTCCCGTTCTCTTTCATCTTATCTAGCATGGCCGCATCAACAGGATTTGTTATAATGGCGATACCCTCACACCCCTTTGCCAGATCGAGGTTATCCATGTTTGGATACTCTGACGTATAGTCATAGTCAAACCCGTATTTTCGTGCGCACTCTTCCAGAAATCTTTTTTCATCAAACTCTCTTAATGCGTAAAAGAAAATCTTCATAAGCCCTCCTGTTATTCATCATGATCTCATTTTTCTTATGTCTGACAGTCTGTCTAATGCTGCCAGAAGTGTCTCATCCTTCTTGGCAAAATGAAGTCTTATGAGATGATTTATGTCTTCCCTGAAAAAGCTTGATCCCGGGACCGCTCCCACTCCGACTTTTTCAGCCAGTTTCTCGCAAAAATCCAGATCACTTTCATACCCGTATTCCGATATATCAAGCATCACGTAATACGCTCCCCGGGGATTTGTATGTATGATACCGAGATCATCAAGACCTTTCATGAGCAGGTCCTTCTTGCGGGTGTACGTATCTTTAAGACCGTCATAGTATCCCTGTGTGAACTTAAGCCCCGGTATGACCGCCTCCTGAAGAGGGGCCGCAGCTCCGACTGTCAGAAAATCATGCACCTTCTTGATCCTGTCGGTGATCTCAGGTGGTGCTATAGTGTATCCCAGTCTCCATCCCGTGATCGAATATGTCTTGGAAAGTGATGAACAGCATATGGTCCTCTCTCTCATTCCCGTAAGGGTAGAAATATAGACATGCTCATACGGGTCATATACTATGTGCTCATATACTTCATCCGTTATCACATATGAATCGTACTTTATGGCAAGATCGGAGATCGTCTGAAGCTCGCTTCGTGAGAATACCTTTCCGCTCGGATTGGACGGATTGCAAAGTATCAGGACTTTTACATCCTGTTTAAATGCACTCTCAAGCACATCCGGATCAAAGGTAAAATCGGGCGGGTTAAGGGGAACATATATAGGCTGTGCTCCCGACAGGATGGTATCTGCACCGTAATTTTCATAAAATGGAGAGAAAACAATAACCTTGTCCCCGGGATTAGCTACCGTCATCATGGCAGCCATCATTGCCTCTGTGCTTCCGCAGGTAACTACTATCTCCGTATCGGGATCTATATCGATCCCCATGAAATGGCTCTGCTTGGCAGCCAGAGCTTCCCGGAAGTTCTGTGCTCCCCACGTTATGGAATACTGGTGGAAATCTTCCTTTGACACCTGCGCAAGCCTGTCCAGGATTTCTTTGGGCGGCTCAAAGTCAGGAAATCCCTGGGAGAGATTTACCGCCCCATACTTATTGGAGATCCTTGTCATCCTTCGTATGACAGAATCCGTAAATTCATCTGTTCTAACCGATAATCTTCTCATGTGTCATCTCCGCTTTGTCATCTTTGAAACGTAATGGCCGTTTTCGCTGATCTTTGTGTTTACACCTCTTAAACTGTTGCTTTTTCGTCCGTTGCATGCCCGGCAAAGGCCCCGGAGGTTATCTATGTTGCTCGTTCCTCCGCGGCTTAACGGTACAATGTGGTCTATCGTCATATATGCCTTGTAAGCACGCGGGTTGTTTAGCTCCATTTTTCTTCCGCACTCTGGCCAGATACCTCCGCTCTTCTCATATAGGAGCTTTCTCTTGTCTATCGGTTTTGTGTTTCTTGCTTTTTCTGGTCTCATAAGCGTTCTATTTCTTCAGTTTCTCCTTTTTGTAAGGATTGTCCTGTGTTGCGTCAAATCCGTTAAGAAGGTATTCTTTCGGGATATACTTTTCGTAATCAATATCCATCAGGTAATTACAAAAAATCTGTTCCGCGTATATGATCCTGCCCTTTCCGTCTGTAAGGGCATAAACAAATCCCTGATATTCATCCGCATTTATCGCCAGCAGATCGTATGTTTCCTCTTCCGTTACGCTGTAATACCCGATATAGTCCGTTGACGAATACTCCTTAAGTCTTTTGACCTCGACATCATACTCTTGGACAGGGTAATCGATAACAAGATAGCCCAGATACTGTGCGTCCCATGGATTATAATAGACCATCTTAAAATCGGCGACCTTCATTTCATCCGTGATCTTTTCAGGCCATATGGTCTCATCCATTCCCCATTTAGTCCATTTAGCTGTGGATTCATCAAATGTCATGTATTCGCTGTAATGAGAAATATCGTTGTATACTTCAACTTTCGCCGATACGACACTGTACCAAAGCAGAGCAAAAGGCACAACGTACATGACAACAAAAGCAGCCAGAACAATTGCTGCTGCTATAAGGACCATCTTGAGTTTTTTTGACCATTGATGCTTTCTTTCAGTCATTTATTCTTGCTTCTTAAAACACATCCCGCCGCTATCATTAAAATACCTATCGATCCCCATAAAATGATATTAATCGGGGAGACAACCGCCGCAATGATCACGATAAGGCCCAATATCCATAACAGTTTATGCATCTCTTATTCTTTCCCTCCTTCTCTATCCTTTTTTCTGATGAAAAATGATATTACAAGAAGAACGGCCCCCGTAATACCAAAGCCCTTTGCCAGATTCTCACACAGTTCAACACGCCGGCCCATCTTATAGTAGAACTCACCCGGACCATCCATTAC
>JAILLI010000106.1 GCA_024693225.1 Lachnospiraceae bacterium | reverse complement strand
TCCCTGCTGATAGAGCTTTACATACCGAAATACTTCTTCACTCACGCGGCGTCGCTGCATCAGGGTTTCCCCCATTGTGCAATATCCCCCACTGCTGCCTCCCGTAGGAGTTTGGGCCGTGTCTCAGTCCCAATGTGGCCGTTCACCCTCTCAGGCCGGCTACTGATCGCGGTCTTGGTGGGCCGTTACCCCGCCAACTAACTAATCAGACGCGGATCCATCTTATATCACCTGAGTTTTTCACACTGCATCATGCGGTGCTGTGCGCTTATGCGGTATTAGCAGTCATTTCTAACTGTTATCCCCCGGTATAAGGCAGGTTATCCACGCGTTACTCACCCGTCCGCCACTAAAACACAACAAACATTGACCGAAATCTCCGTAGCGTCATGTTCCCGTTCGACTTGCATGTGTTAGGCACGCCGCCAGCGTTCATCCTGAGCCAGGATCAAACTCTCAAATAAAATGTTTTTGTTCGAGTGCAACATCGTTGCTTAACCTCGAACCTGCTCAGGTAAACCTCTGGTCTACCTTTGGGATCAAAAGATCCCTTGATTTACTGTGCGATCCTTCTTTAATAAAGGATCTTTTTTTTTGGAATTGACTTGATAGTGTCCGGATCATCGATCCGTCACTACCGTCTCTTTCAGAAAATGGTTTATACTGTTTAATTGTCAATGTACGATTGTTGAAGGTCTCAGCCTTAACGCTGCGCATTCCGTCTGATCGGAACTGCTACGGAGAAGGAGGGATTTGAACCCTCGCGCCGCTATTAACGACCTACTCCCTTTCCAGGGGAGCCCCTTCAGCCTCTTGGGTACTTCTCCAAGTTGCTGAACGATAATAAATATTAATTACCGTATTATAAAGGCCGAGTATCTCAACCATTTTTTAAAGAACCAAACCCGGTTCTTTAAGCGGAGAGGGTGGGATTCGAACCCACGTGCCCGTTAGGACAAACGGTTTTCAAGACCGCCTCGTTATGACCGCTTCGATACCTCTCCATAACGCAATTTTACGCACAACAAGAATAGTTAGCGCAAATGATATTTTAACAAATCATTTTTTTAGTGTCAACAAAATTTTTTAGCATGTTATAACCAATTTTTTAGGGAGGTTTTTCAAGGTAAATGCAACAGAACGTTGCATTTAGTCTGAATGGTGGTGGTGTTGTATTTATTCGAAACATAATGCAAAAGGGAGCCATCGTGATTATGACTCCCTGTGAACATTGCGGCTGCCCTTTCCTTGGTAACATAAGAGTTTGACATAAGGCCATAGCGGTTTCATATCTTACTAGTAGGGACGCATATCATGCTCGGGAACTTGTCGTCCAGTAAGACCGAGACCTCCGCAATCCACGAGGTCGTAACACCAGCAATAGTGTTCTTCTCTGCTGGTAAAATCCCTCTCCCAGTAGCAAGATGTAATGTACCAATCCCTTTTCTTCCAGACTACTATCGCGCCGGTCGAATATAAAGGAGTGCTTTCTCCCGAATCAGTACCGCCGGATATCTTCTCAAGCATGTTCTCATCAAGTTTCTCGTTCTTCAGATCTGACATTTCCAACCTCCTTGCATTAAAAACTTTCCGACTAACTTCATGATTTTTCCCTTTTTTAGAGTTCCTTAGCAAAAATCCCATTCTTATTTTGTTTATATATTATTATACGAGAAAATCGAGCAAGTGGCACTAAACAAAATTATGAAGATGTTGCATTTACTTTGAATATCCGGCAACCAATTTTACAGCATGCTATAACCAATATATTTTTAGCATGTTATAACCAGATGCTCGTTTGCCACATCATTATACACTTCGCATGATCTTGAGCTTACATCATACACATGCACGATGTCTTTTACTGCTTCCGGCGGATTTAATTCGGATACGATATCTTTCGATGACTGCAGTTTTTCCGGAGAAAACTGTATGGTCTTCTCACTGCAGAACACCGCAGTGTAAAGGATCTGAGCCTCTACAAGATCCTGGAAGATATGACTTCCGTACGACAGCTCCGGATTGTAGCCGGCATTTCGTTCTTCAGTCTCACATATGATCTCGTATTCACTTATGTCCGAAAAACCGGTCGGAACGCCAAGCTCAGGCGAAGATGTCCCTATCCTTCCGGGTACGATCAGCATCATATGCCTGCCCTGGCCGCGGTAATGCCAGTTGATCTTTCCGATGAGCTTAGCCACAAGATCTTTGTCCTTATAAGGCATGTTATAGTATTTGACCGGATCTACATAGACGATGATATCAAGTGTGGTGGTCTTGGACATGCCCATGGACGAGCCCGTGCTCTCAAGCAGGATCCGCTCTTTTGGGATATCGGGAGGAATAACGGTCCCCGAACTTGTCTTTTGCACCTGAAGCGGCCTGCACTGCAGCAGGTCGACAGAGTACTCTCCGCTCTCTGATATATTTATGGTAAATTCCGTATCAACAGGGTAGTCATACTCATCCTGAATACAATGAAGCAGCCTTCTCATCTGCTCCATAAGCGTTTTATTGGCCACAAGTCCCTTGCAGGATATGAACTTGACATCACGGTCCCTGCCGGTTTCCCTGAGTCGTCTTTCGGTGTCAAAATCATGCTCTAAAAGGATCCTGTCAAGATATGCAGGGATGTCGGCCTGGATCTCGTCAAGTGAGAGTCTTTTGAGCCCGTGCTCCGTCATATCAATGACTTCCGCCTTCCCCTGAGAGAACTTGTGCTTGTCCGCGGATGAGGAGTACGATGTTTTTTCCGGCATATCCAGATTTACAATTCTCGGATATGAGCCTTCGGTCCTGTCTACCGCTGATGTTCCGAGACCCATTACCAGTCTGAGCATGCCGGCCGTGGGATCGCTGTCCTTCATGACACGGTATGGGCTGTATGAATACCCGACGCCTGCTGCACACGGCATGTATCTGCTGCCATAATATGACCCGGATACACGCTGTATAAGCAGTGCCATCTGTTCGTCACGCTTATCAAGGCCGCGGCGTTTGCGGTAGTCAAGCGCAGACAGACTCATGGAGCTTGCATATACGATCTTTATCGCGTGCTCGAATTCATCAAGTCTCTCCTCAAGGCTCCCCCTGTTGACGCAGAAAACGGACTCGTATTTCCCGGCAAAAGCATTGCCAAATCCGTCCTCAAGGATCGAGCTTGAACGGATGATGTAAGGATCCTGTCCGTAATACTCTATGATCCTGACAAACTGGTCACGCATGGCCTCGGAAAAAGTTCCCTCCATGATCTTATCGGCAAATTCTTTTGCAAGCTCAAAGTATCCGTCCTCGCTCCTCTGCCTGATCCGCGTGTCCCAGAGATTGTTATCTACTATATAAGTATAATAAAGATCCGATCCGACATAGAATGAATCGTGCGGTTCTAACACCTCGCTGATATCAGGCTCCTTATTCCTGATGATCGCTCTTGCAAGCAGCATTCCGCATGCCTTGCCGCCGATCATGCCGGTCCCTACCATGTGATCCCTTACCGCAAAATAATCCTCCGGCGTAAAATGCTTCTTAACCATCCGGCGCATCTTATCATCTCTCGTCATCATGATATCGCACATCTGAGCACAGTCATCGGTAATATCGATCCCGTTTTCCCTAAGCAGCTTCACACGGTTAAAATATCTGTCCCACGAGTCCGAGTACTGTTCTTCGGCAGAACGCTGCGCCTGCCCCAGAGTCTGGTAAAAGCGGCTCGATCTTACACCGTCAAGGATCGGGCGGAACTGCCCCGTCTCCGGATCATATGTATGAGGCAAAAACATTGTGGCGGAGTTCCTGTTCCACAACTTTTCCGGGCGCACATAAACTGTTTTGCTGTCGGAATACACATCAAAGAAAAGCTGCGTCGTATTAAGTAT
>JAILLI010000094.1 GCA_024693225.1 Lachnospiraceae bacterium | reverse complement strand
GTCATCAAAGCACATTCCCGTATGTGCCAAAGCCTCTACGGCTCTGATATCTCTCTCTGACACTTATCTCCCCTCCTTATGTCATAAGTCCTGTATATAATACCATCATATAGTGATTTAGGCAATTCCCATATACAAGATGATAGCGTATCATTACATTCGTAAACTAGAGGCGAGAACCTTCCTCACACGATCTGAATTAAGATTGGTGTGGTAATTCTACCATAGTTTCCATGTGATAGCCATACATCTTCTTCAAAAAAGGATGCCTTGCGAGCCGCTTCGCTCTCGCAAGCCCTTGAACAGAATGTGGCCGCTTGCGGCCTTATAATTCATTCCTGCTTGGTGATCATTTTATCTGCCTGGAGAGGATGGTCAACCCCATAGCCGCCTAGCGGTGCTTCGCAGGGTTGACAACCCTCTCCGGGCAGATACGCTGTGATCAAGCAGAAATGGATTATTATGCGCCTTTGGCACTTTTCCTTCAAGGCAACGCCGGCAGGCGTTGTTTCCTTTTCGAGTTATGCCGTGATCACTCCATTAATTATGTCCTTGAGCCATTTCATGCTGTGCATTTCCATTCCCGGTATTGTGCCATGGATCCGCTCTTCATACACTGCTGCGGTATGGCTACGTCGTACATCTCGGATCAGCGCTTCATGTTCTTCACGGTTCTGTTGTCTCTTGATCTTTTTCTGATATTTCAGAAGATCGATCACTTTTCCGCCGTTCTGCTTGAACACCCGTAGTTTTGCCATCTGCTCGCACCCATGCTCGCTCCAGCCCATGGGATTCCGGGAAAGTCGCTTACTGTATACGTGACTGATCTGTCCTTCTGCACAGCATTTCCAACATCCCGCGGCTTCCTGGACTCTGCACATGATTCCGTCCCACTGGTTCAGAAAATATGTGAGTGCATCTTCGACATCCTTGTACTTGCTTTCTTTTTCCGTGACCGCAAGTATCTGTTTATAGATTTCCTTCAGTTCCTCTTTATATCCGCCGTTCAGACATCTCCATATCTCTGATTTTACATCTTCAGTACTATCAAGCAGATGCGTCGTGGATTTGTTAACGTACTTCATCATATGGAACTTGTCCAGATAGAAACGGCTCTTTGCTCCAAGGATTTCTACTCCGCTTTTTATCCATGGTGCCCCGTCGCCTGCGATATAAATACGTTCCAGATATTCTGTGTCGTAGTTTGCGAAGATGTATTCATCTACTTCCTTCCAGAAGTTGTAATTCGCTGTTGGCCCGGTTTGAGTGTTACTGAAATAGTGTTTCCCAACAAGCCTGTATCTGTGCTTTTGGGACTTTTCAGGAGCATCATCAACTACATCTTCAAACAGGCATATCAATCTCGGCATCACGGTATTTATCTTGTTTCCGTTTGCATCGTGCTTCAGATCACCTTTTGTTTGATTGAACTGTAGTGACACATGATCCTCATCAGCTACTATGTGAAGTTGTTTGAGCTTCTTCTTTTTCCCGGGCTCTTTGATCGGTGTTTCAATCTCTATATCGTGAACGAGACGCAGCACAGTCATCTTATCAACTGCGTTATAATCATTGACTGCTTCACCACCCTTGCGGTAACTGCTATCTATGGCTTCTTCCAACACCTTGGCTGCTGCGGCAAGTGTCAGTTTCTGGTGCGGATCAATTCCAAGTATCTTGTCGAGCAGATAGACATATTTTCCCGTTCTCTTATCTACATACCCGGTTCGTTTGAACCTTATGGTTCCAGCTATGTCCTCGATAGTCTTTTCCTTGCTTTTTAGCTCAATACTCCATTTTTTCTTTCGTACGATACTTTCCTGAATCTCTTTATCAAGCAGTTCGTAAATCTCGTCAATCAGACCTAACTCCATCTGATTGATCTGATCGTGGACCACTTGGGACAAGTTGCAGAAATCGTCATTTCCCTTTAGGCAATCGGCCACCTTTTTTCAATTTTCTGTAACCCATTTTCTACAAAGTCTGTTATACTGTTATACATAGAGAACTCCCTTCATTTGGTATTTTTTGTCCAAACATTAATTTATCATAAATGAGGTAGTTCTCTATATTCTATTTTTCCGAATGTATCTCTACGCTAAGATACAAGATAGACGGCGTTTTGCCGGCCGGACAAAATGATCCAAAGACCTCTGTCGCCGGAGCATCAGCAAAAAGTGCTTTGATCTGCGAAATTTACACTGTGAGGATTGACAGAGATCCCCGGATGAGAATATGATTCCCTCCGGTAAACAGAGATGATTTTACACAGATACGATGAACAGGAGACGAGATCGCTTTGATGCTTGAGAGAAATCCGATGCGGATCCTCGTATGAAAATTCAAATAAAAAAAGCAGGTGATGAATTTGCTACATTAACTATAAATCCCTGTTTCATTAAATGATAAAATCATACCATAAGGAACATGTGGCCACGCAGACTACAACATAAAGCACAGTTAAGGAGGATAAAGCAATGAGAATAAGGAATTTAATAAAGACCATAAGCTTAATAACAGCAGCGAGTGTTTTCATCTGCTTTTCAACAATATCCAATCCTGAGGAAATTGATAGTAGGTTCAGTGGCAGCGAATTTGACGTAAAGACAATAGGTTATGATACCATTGTCAAGATGAGTAATCACGGTACTTGTGGCATAACTCCAAACGGTAATATACCATTCGAAGCTTTAGTTGGTTATCGTATTAACACAGTTGGTTCAAAAGTTAATTGCACTATGTACAGTCACGTTAAGGCTTGGACAAATGGAGATATTGTTTTTAAAGTAACCGATGAAAAACATAAGGTACTGATAGATGATACAAAGATAGACACCATTAAGGTGGATGAAACCAAATCTATTGATATGGCTAGTTTAAAGTCAAAATTTGGTGTCGCTGAGAATATAAAGTTGTACAGAATAGGTCTTAGGATACCAACTGAAAATGGTCATATGACCGTATATGCTTATATTTACTATGATGGTAAAACAGCTCAGTACTGTAGAACAACAACAAGTTCATTACAAGAAATAGAAAGTTGGCGTAATTTACTTAAAAATCTTGACCCTAAAACTTGTGTAGATATGTGGGTAGGTAATAAAAATAATCCTATCACTTATCCTACTTCTGGTACCGATGGTAACTGTAATCACGTTAAAGAATGGTGTGACCTTTCTGACAAATTAGTGATTAATGATAGTTGGACAGATGAAGCCAGAGTATATGCATTTGTTGATTGGCTTGTGAGAAATATAGCCTATGATGGTTATAGAGTATATAAGAACAGTAACAAATCAAGAGCTAATTTGGCTAATTGCTGGAACGATGATAGCCTTTGGTGTTACTACAACCACGCAGGACAGTGTTGGGATATGGCTAACATTTTGACAATTATGTGCAGACATCACGGTATTCCCTGTACTTCAGTTGAAGACGAAGGACATACATTCAATGCTGTTTGGCTTGATGGCGAATGGGTTGGTATAGATATCACAGACCTGATGAAATATACGTGCTATGAAAAAGATACCAGTGATACTGAAAAGTGGGTAAAAAATGAAAAAGAACTGTATGCAAATGCCTATGGTATATACAACAAAGATGTTTTCGAATATAATCAGTCGATAGCTACACCTTCTACAACGCTTTCAACTTCAATAGGCAGAAATCCTAGCTGATGCTTCAGAACCGTCAGTTTTACCCTCTTATGGGCTTTCAAAAGGTGCTGATGACGAGCAGGCTTTTGACAAACGCATCACCGAGCTGTGTTCCGAACTTCAGGAAGGCAAGCTCGTTGAGGAACACAAGAAGGCTTACGCTCAGTTCTTCGAAGTAAAGGACACTCCCGTACGAGGAAGGACGGTTTACTACAAAGAAGACGAGATCAAAGCAGCACGTCGGTACTTCGGTTATTTTGCTCTCATCACCAACGAGAAGATGGATGCCTTTACGGCACTT
>JAILLI010000085.1 GCA_024693225.1 Lachnospiraceae bacterium | reverse complement strand
GCGATCCGCTTAAATGATTCTCCTCTGCATAATCCTGTTTCAATGGCTACTCTGTCAGTCAGATCCATCTGACCACATCTTTTGTAATAACTCATATCTGCTCCTATCCGCAGATAGTAATCGACATACGCAGATTAGCAGAGGTCATTGCAACAGTAAACAAGATCTTTTAGGCGATTTTTCAGTTGTCAAAGTACAGGTTTAATTTTTCATTCTAAGTTCCTTACGTCTTATATATACCACGCTGTTATGTACATTTTTATGAACAAAAAAAGATTGATGCGTCCATAAAAGGCAACATCAATCTTCCCGTACTGTACATTTAATTCATCTTTTTGCGTTTATTTTTGACAGGATACTGTCTACTATCATAAATAATTCTTTACTGTCTGGATCAGCAGAGTTCTCCGCATCGTGATTGTTCCATTCGAGCTTACATATATCAAATCCGTCATCATCATATACTGTCATTTTGTAGTTCCGAGAACTGTCTAGAACCCTCATGGATGGCGGCAGCCCTCCCTTGTCAATTATTTTGTTTAACACCGAAATCAGTTTCGAGGCATCCAATTTATCAAGCGCAAACTCCTTGTTTATTGGGTCGAAACCCATAAGGGCTCTTTCAAATGAGATTATATTATTGCTAAAGTCTATACTATAATCTCCATTATCTGGATTTGAATCCGGCGTCCATCTACCAACAGTCCATGAATCAAAATCTTCAACAGACAAAACCACCTTATCCACATAATTGCTATTCGACATTATTGTGATTCCTCCTTTGTTTCATTCTTAGATTCATCCAACACTCTCTGTTTACATGCAATACACGGAATATTATGCACAACCATCTTTGTGACACTACTTTCATTCCCATAGTACAACACCACTAGTTTATCTACCCCTATAAGCTTTGTTTCTTTCAGCTGTTCCACCGCTTTGCAAGTCGTCAATAGTAATACTAATCCATCTCTTCTGGCAGGTTTGTATATTTCCTTAAAATCCTCCCACAAACCACTATCACCTTCATCTACATTTAAATCCTTCAGATACGTTCTCAAGCGATTCAAATGCTTTATACTTCTGTTTTGCGGTGAATGTAAGATTATTTCATTATTCTTCCAGTACCACACCTTATAATCCGAGTATTTGTAATAATCACCTAAATCTTTTAAACTCTTAAGAAGCAACTCCGATAGAATAGCATACTCATCAGCATCAATTCCGCAATCGATAATTATTGATACCTTCTCTTGTACATCTAACCCCTCATCGGGCATCAGTGCTCCCTCGTATTTTCTCGACAAGACACTACCACGACTTTGAGGAAGCGATCTTTTTAAAAGTTTTTCTAATTCCGTTTCAGATTTTCCAAATCTCATACCCTATATTTCACCTCTCTATATCATTTTTATCATACAACATGTACAGAAAAATGTATATCAATATAGCTTATCAGCTAAATAGTTCCAAGTAGTAAAGAGCTCCCTGCCCGCCTGATGGTTGAACGGACACGGAGCTCTTTTGCACGTAACGATTTTGCCAACTTGAGTATATACAGATATCGAATTACTGTAAATACTTTTAGTTTATCAAGTCAGATCTGCCAATGCCTTTTTGAGGAACAGGATTCCTTCTCCGACAAACTCGGTCAGCCATCCCGGCAGGATCACTATCGCAATGGACAATCCAAGCGCTGTTGCAACCTGATACCATGTATCGAACTCTCCGAATACCCAGAAGCAGATTGTGGCTCCGAATACCAGCACACCGAACAGCCATCCAATCCCCGATATCACACTTCCAAAGAATGACAGGATGAAATATATAACCGTCAGCAGTATCTGTATTATCTTAATGATTATCTTCAACGGCAGTTTTCCGATTGTTTTTGCTACGTTCATTTTATTTCCTTTCCGTAACGTGGACATTTTGTCCACGTCACTGCGCTAAAGTGTTGACGTGGACATTTTGTCCACATTTAAGTTGTACTCAGTATGATTGAACTCTGCCTGGTAATAGTTATCCATTGTCGTCTGAGCATTGAAGATAGTGGCTTTCAGATAACCTTTGATATTGGTGATCTTGGTCGTATTCTTATTCAGGCATTCAAGCATATACTCAATGTGTGACCTGTAGACCTTCATGATCCTTGACTTTACGAGTCCTGAGCTGTACTCAGCTCCGGATATCATCTGGGTCGGATTCTTACAGAGCATCATCTCAACCATGATGTCTAAGATCTCATCAATACGGTCCATGTCATCCGGATGTTCATCACATAAAGTTTCATAGTCTGTCTGTTCCATTAAACCGGATCTGTAGATCATATAATCATCAATCCTATCAATCCTGTCTTCTCCGACTGTTCTGGCAACACGCCTTTTGTAGATACCGAGATACACATCGTCTGATGGATTAGATTGAGTATTAAATATATTATTATCTATAATCTCTTTATTACTCTGACCCGTAAAATCTGCGGTTTCATTACCACCATTTTCTTCGGTTTCATAACCGTCAAAATCTGCGGTTCCATTACCCCCATTTTTTACGGTTATGTTGATTTTACTGGCTTTGATGGTACCATTTTCAGACGATATCAGGTTCTTTTTCGGTGAACCGAGCTTTTTTGAGTAATAATCGTTCTCTCCATTACCGCAAATTTTACCGGTAATGAGAGCTTTGTCTTTCAAGTCGGGAGAAATGAAATTTTTAACAAACAGAACATTCCCCTGACCGAGACCTACTTTCATCTTTTCAACAAGACCGATCTGCTCAAGCTCGCCAAGATACTTTGTCGCTGTTTTCTCAGACAAATCCAATGCCTCCTGTATATCCTTGATCTTGTATCTGATATATACACGGTAGTCATCGTCGATCCATCCATGCTTTATGGAAAGGTTCATACGGTCCAGTAACAGACCGTATAAAACCTTTGCTCCGATTGACAGATCGGAAAACTTCGGGTCGAACAGCATCAGCTTAGGGATCCGTATAAAGCTGAACTGATCGCCTTCGGCTCCGGTATAATACTGAAAACCGTTATCACTCATTAGCCGAATCCCCTCCGTATGCCTTTGCCCATCTGTCCAGAAGCATGAATATGACCCCTTGAATATCCTCAACTTCAAAATTGGGCGGGAAATACTTATCTATTTTCGCATCAGATATGGTGATCTTCCTTGTTTTCTTCTTATAATTTCCCTCATTAAGGATATAATCCGTTACCTCATGGGTAAGCCCCTCCGTCTCATCCACCTGCTTCAGCCTGTGAACCAGCGCCGGTGTGATCGTTCCTCCAAGGGCAACAAACTCATAGATCCAGTCCTGAACTTCTTCACGGAGTCCGCAGATATCAAGAGCAGTTCCCATGACGATCCTTTTCTCATCAACCATTTCAAGGAGATCCGGTATAAGAGCATTTAAGGTGATGTATCGTTGTACGGTCCTGCCGGACATATTAGAATCCTTGCCGACAAGCTCACGCGAATGATCACCCAGAGCTCCCTGCTTTTCACGAAGCCTTGCCATCGCATCCATCTTCATCTTGAGCGACCTTGCTCTTTCGCTCGGATACTGGAACTCACGCTGTATGTTCGCATCAACCATCAGTATCGTTGCTTCTTCGTCACTGAGCTCCCTTATAACGGCAGGAGCACTCGTTAATCCTGCTTTCTTTGCCGCATGAGTCCTTCTATGCCCCGATATGAGCTCATATCCGTCATATATAGGCCTTACGACGACCGGTGACAGAATCCCGTTCTCTAAGATGCTCTCAACGAGCTCATCCATCTTCTCGTTATCCTCTACCTTAAACGGATGATTTTCAAACGAATGAAGCTTTTCTATTGGAATATGTACTATTCCCGCTTTCTTGCGCTCCTGCTGCTGGTCGAGGAGCATCTCATCGAATGTATTGTCATGATCTATGTTCAGTTTAATCTCTTTCTTTGCCTTAGCCATTTGCAAGCACCTCCTTTGCGATCTCCAGATAATTCTCTGCACCGGTACATTTCCTGTCGTACGAGAGTATGCTCACTCCTTCGGATGATGCTTCTGCCAATGCAACGGCATTGGGGATGGAAAGATCATATATATTGATATCCTCCCCGAATGCCGCCTGTACCGCCTCTTTGTTCCTCCTGGTGTTGTTAAACCTGGAGGTGTCCATCGTAAATAAGATGCCTTCAATGCCCAGTCCGGGATTAAAACGCCGTTTAACGCTTTTTACACTGCCGATTATCTCCTGCAGGCCGTCTATACCGAAGTATTCCGGCTTGGTCGGTATTATGACCCCGTCTGAGGCCGCCAGAACGTTTATATTCATCATTCCGAAGGAAGGGGAGCAGTCTATAACTATCACGTCGTATATGCCCCGTATGCGGTCAATATAGCCCCTTAACACGAGTTCAGGGGTGTCTGCGGCATCGAGAGCGATTCCACTGATAAGTTTGTTTGCAGGAATGATGTCTACCCCTTCCTCGGAATGAAGAATTGCTTCCGCCGGATCATAGTCAAATCCCATGATCTCGTTCTCAAGCATGTTCTTGAGTGTTACCTTCTGGTTCTTTGAAAATCCGAACCCAATGGTCAGATGGCCCTGTCCGTCCGAATCAATGGCCAGGACTCTCTTCCCAAGCTTGACAAATGCTGCCGACAGGTCTATTGCCGACGTTGTCTTGCCACAGCCTCCTTTGAAATTAGCTATCGCGATCACCTTACTCATAGTCTTCCTCCCCTCTGATCTCAATATCCGTGTACGCCCGGAAATACTTCCTTGTTCCTTTATTCGCAAACATCTCCGAGAAGTTGATGACGTTACACAGCCCCAGCTCCTCGCATCTGTCCAGCAGTTCATGAAAATGACTGATCTCTTCCGGTGTTGACTGCACACGGACCTTGCAGATCTCTATGTAAGGATCCCGTGCTCCTGCACCTGTCGCTGTCTTATCCATTACTCTTCCTCCTTGTCATTTGTTAGTTTTCTGTAGTATTCATCGAATGCGTCAACATCAACCATCGCCAGTTTGTTGATGACGGTATAGGCCCCACATGCCTTTGCGAGATTCACGGCTTTTTCCTTGTTAAGCCTGTATTCCCACTCGATCTCGCAGATACGCACATATCTTTTGTACTTGTCGCTTTGGATCATCAGCTCTCTGATCTTCTCCAGGGACCTTGCTGTCTCCTTGTTCACAGCATCACACCGGGGATCCTGAACGATTCAAGATATTCATCCAGGACCGGGAGGTTTATCAGTACTGTGGCATCGATCTTATACAGTGCCCCCGAATTGACCGCCATCTTCATGATCGTCGTTCTGGATACGTGGTAGATCTCCACCGCCTCCTTCGGCCTCACAAACTTCTGTTTTGGGCTGTGCTTTTCCTCCTTTGCAAGGTTACGGAACTTTGATAGTGAATTCATTGTTGCTTCGTTCATTTTCTTTGACTCCTTTCCTTCATGTGTTTTTACAGACGAAAAAAGACGCTCTCTCCGGAATTTTTGTTTCCCGAAAATAGCGTCTTTGTACACTCGTTTTATTCAGTTTATAGTGATCTTAACACCGTATTCTTATGCCGACCGGTGTCAAAATGGTGTGAATCCGACACCAATTGCATCATCTGTGGTCCGATAAACCCAGTGTTTATGCGGCCCTTGCATCAACCGATCAGCCAGTCGTACAGCTCCTGGTACTTGAGCGCCGATACCTGCCAGGAGAAGTCCGCTGCCATGGCCCGGTCGACCATCTTGTTCCATTCACGCTTCTTGTCGTAGTAGATACGCTCTGCGTTCCTGATACAGCCGAGCATCTCATGG
>JAILLI010000079.1 GCA_024693225.1 Lachnospiraceae bacterium | reverse complement strand
ATAACCCCAAACCCCTCATTGAAATGATATAAAAATTATACCACAAAACCGCCGAGAAATCCAGTGTTTATGAGGGTTTGAGCGGTTTTTGACAAAGAAAAATCAGGGGCAGTGCCCCTGACTTTGTCTACAGTCTGAGGAGGGGCTGATGCCCCTCCTTTTTAATACCCGTCTTTATGTCAATATCCCACTTCCTCGCCTACGAGGATGACCTTTATCCTGCCCGGGACCATCGAGGCTCTGGTGATGACCATCTGGCAGCAGATCGTATGCTCCAGACAGTCGGCGCACCTGCCTGTCTTTGCACAGGGTGTGTCACAGTTAAGTCGTACGGTATTGGCGGGAGATGCCATGTTCCTGGTACGGTCAAGTCCGGCCGCGACATCCTTCACCACCTTGTTCATCCCGGCTATCACTATGACCTGGTCGGGTCCGTATATCATATATGATACCCTGTTTCCCCTTCCGTCTATGTTTATGAGCTCTCCGTCAAGGGTTATGGCGTTTGTGCTCATAAGGAAGGTATCGGAATTGATCATCATTGCTTTTAACTTTTTCGTCTCTTCGTCGGTCTTGTAATCCTCCCTGATGATAAGGTCGTGACCGGCTTTTACTATCCGGTCTTTGAGATCGGAGTTATCGATCGTCATCGAGCCTCCATAGGATACGGTTTTGGATGCAGGTCCTATAAGCTCGAGGACCTTTTGGACGGCTTCTTCCATATCATCCGCATAGTATCCCTCCATCTTGCGAAGGGACAGCTTTTTGATGATCTGCTCAGCCTGGTTGCGGTAAAAGATCTTTTTGTTCCTGTCTGTCATTTTCTCCTTCTCCTCCTTTTACGCTGTTCTGTTTGCCGGTCGCATGCCGGCCTTTGTTATAAATTGCGGGACCGGCACTTCATGTTCTATGGCTACCTCATCAGATACTGGGAGACCGAATAGGGGCTTTCGTCTTTATCATAAAGGGCCACCACAGTCTCCCCTTCGCTCTCATAGACCACGGGGTATATGACATCCCCAAGCATGGCCTGGCGTCTGTAATCTATCCTTAAGGACCTTACATCTGTCACGTTTATCATGGACATTGCCATCTTTATATACTGGCCGTTGTTCATATGATGGTTGCTGTCAAGGTGATACTCCCTTATCTCGACCGGCTCCTTCCTGTCGACCCTGACCCCCTCTCCTTGCGGTATCAGGACCTTCCTGGAACTGTAGGGCATGTCGAGCTTTTGTTCTATAGTGTATGCATTAAGGACTATATCCGGTGCCTTTACGGGCTTTGATCTTACATGATCGATGAGGGTCCACATGGAATTGGCCTTTACCAGGAATTCCCCCTCTTCATCCTTAAGATAGAAGTTCCTTAAGCCAAAGCAGGACTTGAAACTGTATGGAAAGGTCCCGACCGTCACATAGTCGCAAAGTCCGGGAAGTGATATTATCTCAAGCTCCCAGTAATTGATGACCCATACCATGTCCATGGAAGCAAGCACATCAAACCCGACCCCGGCATCTTCCGACTGAAAGGTCGAACAGTCCTGAAATGCATCTATGAGTGCGGTGACCGTAAACTGCTTGTTGGTATCGCACTCGGAAAAACCTATTCTCTTTTTGTACTCATACATGATCCCTTACTCCCCGTTCGTCAAATATAATATATCAGGCCGGATCCGGCCCCTCTTTTCAATCATCGTGCCGGTCTGCCGCTATGTTCGCATGATGGGCGTCAAACCTCCGCTTTACGATGATATAGCAGGCAACGTGTGCCAGGAAAGTCACGGTCCATGAGACAGGATATGTCACATACAGATACTTTGTCTCATGAAAACGCGGCAGGCGGAAAAAGGTGAATATCCACAGAAGGCGCAGTCCGCAGGCACCGATCAGGGATACTATCATGGGGGTTATCGCATATCCGAGACCCCTCAATGCACCGACCATCACATCCATCATCCCGCACAGAAAATAGGGAAGGGTGATATAGGTCAGCCTGATCATCCCCGCCTCGATGACCCGGGGAGAATCGGTATAAATGGACAAAAGACTGTTACCGGATAAATATGCCGAACCTCCGAGTATCATTCCCGTAACGACCACACACAGCTGAGCTCTTACAAGGACCCTGTTGATCCTGTCATACTGCCTGGCTCCCACGTTGGCACTGACAAATGAGATACAGGCCTGGTAAAAGGCATTCATGGCCATGTACACAAAGCCTTCTATGTTCATGGCAGCTGAATTTCCCGCCACAACGGTCGCTCCGAAGCTGTTGACCGATGTCTGTATAATGACGTTGGATAATGAAAAGAGCATGCCCTGGAAACTGGCGGGAAGTCCTATGGCAAATATCCGCACGAGTATGGACCGGTCCACTCCAAGCGCGGACAGGTCCAGCTTCAGCGGCCCCTTTTCTTTCATCAGGCACCGGATGACAAGGACTGCGGATATGATCTGGGAGATCACCGTGGCAGTCGCCACTCCGGCTACATCCATCTTGAGGCTTATGACAAAAAAGAGGTTCAGGATCACGTTTACGATCCCGGCTATGGTCAGGTAATACATGGGCCGCCTTGTATCTCCGACCGCCCTCATAAGCGCGCTTCCGAAATTATAGACCATGGAAGCAGGCATGCCCAGAAAGTATATCTTAAGATACAATGTTGCAAGGGGAAGGGTCTCCGGCGGAGAATCCATCAGGATCAGCATCTGTCTGGCAAAGATAAAACCTCCGACTGCCAGGAGAAGGCCGCTTATAAAACTGACAAGGACCGACGTATGTACCGTCCTGCGGAGCATAAGGTCATCCCGGCTTCCGCAGAAACGGGAAGCCAGAACATTGCTTCCTATCGACAGTCCCATGAACAGGCTTATCAGAAGGTTGATAAGGGGAACGACAGAACCGACCGCGGCCAGGGAATCATCTCCCGCGTATTTACCGACGACCACCACATCGGCCGCATTGAAGAGAAGCTGCAGTATGGACGATAGTGCAAGGGGTATGGTGAACATAAGGATCCTGCTCACTATGGGCCCCGAACACATGTCTATTCTATAGGATCCCGGTCTTTTACCGGATAACATTCGTTTCGTGCTGCATTCTCCAGTCTATGCATCGCTGCAGATAATGTACGTATTCATCGCTCTTGCACATACTCTTGCCGTCCACATCGGATATCTTGGCAACATCGCATCCGTTGCAGACAGTTGTCTTCATGACTATGTTGAGAGCTTCAACCTTTGTATCGTTTGCCAGATAGGTCCCTATCCCGAACGCCGTCTTTACCTTGTCCTTATAGGCCCTGTTTATGGCCGTGGCTTTTTCGAAATTAAGGCTGTCGGAAAAGAGCAGGGTCTTGGTCTTGGGGTCGATCCCCAGTTCCTCGTAATGCTTTATCATGTTATCGGCCCATTCATAAGGGTCGCCGCTGTCATGACGGACACCCGAAAAGAGGGTCGCATATGTCAGCTGGAAATCCTCCAGGAAACACTTTGTCGTTATGGCGTCCGTAAGGGCCGTACCGTTAAGTACTCCGTATTCCTTGACCCATGCATCCAGTGCATACCAGTTTGAATATGCCGGATTGTGTTTGTGATTGCCCTGTCCCACGCACATTATCCACTCATGGGCCATGGTGCCGACCGGAACCAGCTTATGCTTCTTGGCAAGATATACGTTACTTGTCCCGACAAATTTATTTCCCGAAGGAAGAGGCGTCTTGGCAAGAGCCGTAACAGCTAGCTCCTGGGCTTCTCCGGACAGTCTCCTTCTTGCGCCGAACTCACTGAAGGCACCAAGCTCGTATGTTCCGTCCAGTATCCCGTCGATCTTGGCTTTCAGCCTCTCCTTAAAACTGTCAAGGAGCTCCTCATAATCATACTGCATCCTGAAATACACTTCATTGACTATGGCAAGGGTCGGTATCTCATACATGGAGGTGTTGAGCCAGGTCCCCTTTGTCTCTATGGAAAGTATCCCGTCATCATCGAGATCTATCTCAAAGTCCTCAAATCTGGGCTTCCACAGACGCAGGAAATCAACATATGATCCCTTTATCCACTTTATGTTGTTGAGGTATTCCAGCTCATCCTCGCGAAATCTGAGGTCACAGTACATCCTGATCTGCCGCTTTATCTCCTCGACCATCTCGGGGGTAAAACGCACTCCCTCATTCCGGCATTTGAATGACCAGGTCGTCTTGTAATCCGAGAACTGGTGATAGATGGCCTGTCCCATTGAAAACTTGTAGGCATCCGTTTCAAGTAAGCTTGTAATAACAGGTTTCATGGTTCCTCCTTGTAAAACTCCAACACAGCATCATGCCAGATCCGCTCATCCTCGCCGGAAGCATCCCACATTTCATGTGGGATATGCGGCGCTCGGCCTGTCAAGATCACTTCGTGATCTTGACAACTGGACTCCAGTACTGTTGCTGGTACATATCCGTGAACACATATGTTGCCTTTGCTTTTGCATTGCCAAGGCTGATGTTTGCTATCTGAACATCCGGCGAATCAAGGATCAGGGGATCTCCCAGATAGAAAGTATCCTTGTAGTTTCCGTTATAATCATAGTATCTGCAGATGAACTCCAGCTTATCTCCTGCCGAGAGGGCTACCGTATTCTTCGCGACCGTATCGACCTCATCCGGCTCATCATCATATACATACCTTGCTCCGGTTATGGTACCGTCCGGGAACTGATCAGAGAAGGTAAGCAGAAGCTCAACTCTCTGGCCGTTCAGATAAGCAGGTACATATCCGTTGAAGCAGTACCTTTGGCCGTCATCTTCCGAATCGGTATGATAGTATGCTACCACGTTGCCGTTTATGGACATCCAGGTGTTGTCGAATTCCGCCAGAAGGTTATTGTCACTGTCATACTTGAAGACATTGTCAAGTCCTAAATCTATAAAGCCTTCCCCGTCATCTATGAAGACATTGAGGTCCACCATGGATACCTTCTTCCACTGGTCTTCGGACAGCCTGAATACTTCTTTTCCCTTTCCGTTATCCACGGGTGTAAGGATGTCGGTATCCATGTTCTGCGATGTGTGGCTCCTTCCCGTAAGGAGGGCTGACATGAGGCCTCCGAGAGCATCCGAATAACCGGAGTAGGTCTCTCCGCCAGCTCCCGCATAGTCGCTTCCGTAGAGGCTTCCGAAAAGAGAACCCAGAGGAGATCCCGCACCGTCCGTTGTGGACTGTCCCGACTGTTCATTTTCAGCAAAAGCCCTTATACAGTCTGAATAGGCGCTGTCTATACCTATCTGCTCGTAGGTCCTGACCATGTTTCCGGTCTTGGACACCTTCTTGTAAGGGAAGTATACCGACAGGCCGTTGGCATTTGTTATATTCCTCTGTGTCCTGTTGTATTTCACGCAGGAAGACAGAACATCGGCAAGCTCCCTGCTCTCCGGTGTATCAAGGAGCTGGGCGAAATGGATGAAATCAATCTGGTCTATCTTGGATGACTGTGCGAATTCCTTGGTGTTGTTCCTGGCCTTTGAAACGGTCATGTACCCGTTCACGTCTCCGATGAGCTTGCTCGTGCTGGTGGAGAAGTGGTTGAGCTTGTCGGGAACGGTAGCGGCGACCTCGGCAAGATCCGTGACTGACAGTGTTGCCTTCTGGCCCGGGCATTTCTTGTCGCACATGCCGACGAAGTCATCGATTATGTTCTTTCCGATCTCCGGCGTAGGCATGCCGGTATCTGCCGAAAGCTTTGTAAGCCAGTTTGTGTAATACCAGCCGACACCCGGTTCCGTCTCCTCGGATGCTATCATATAATCGGCGTAATCCGACAGCATGAGGGCTGTTTCGACCGTTGCCATGAGGCAGGCATCAAAGCCTACAAAATCAAACTTGACCTGACTGTCGGCTATGGCCTTCTTGATACCCGAAAGGCTCATGGATCCGCTCTTGGGGAACTTTTCATCATATGCGTATCCGGAAAGGGATCCGCTTCCGTGATCCCAGAGTATCAGTTCGTTCCTGTTGGCCGGGAAATTATCATTGCAGTATCTGATGAATGTCGTAAGCGTTGCGGGATCGGACATGGAAACGGAACCCATGTCCTTCTCAAGGAGCTTTACTCCTCCCCCCTTAACCTGATATATCTGGTTGGTGGTGTTGCTGACTATGTTGTTCTTCCATTTCTTACAGCCGCCCGTATATACTATGACCCTTACGTTATCGGAAAGGGTTGCTGCTGCCATCTCCTGCAGATCGGCCGTTCCCATGCCGCACCTTGATTCCAGATCCGTACCGCACAGATAGACCATGATGGTGACCACATCCGCACCCTGCCCGACTATTGAAGTAAACTTCTGGCGGGCTCCCGGGGCAACGCTCATATCAAGCTGGGACTGCTGGGCATATGATGCCGGCTCTTCGCTGTATGAACTGTAATCAGTCTCGGATGTTGTATAACCCCCGAGAAGGGTGCCGAATATATCTCCGATACCTCCGGCGGACGTACCCTGTGAGCCGGTATCGGCAGCATCTGTCTGTGGAAGCGCCTGTTGGGACTGCTCGGCCTGCTGGGACTGCTGGGTCTGGTTCTGGCCTGCCTGACCGGCCGGCTGGGATACTGCGGATGAACCTCCCCTGAAAAAGAGGAAATATACTATGGCGATCAGTATTATGGTCCCGAAACCTATACCGCCTCCTCTTTTCATACCGCCTCCCGAAGGACGGGATCCCGATGTGGAGCTTATAGGCCTGCTGTCAAGTCCGCTTCCCCTCTTCTGGACGTTTCCAACTCCTTCTATGGTTTTCTTTTCTCTGCTTCTTGGCCTGTTATCCGGAGCCATAACTGCATCTCCTCTCTTAGTGGTGCCGGTCATATATGATCAGCAGTCTGTATTCATTATCATAACGGGACGGTTCATATTGAGCATGTTGGTTGCTATATATGACGCTTCCCCGTAATATGCGTCCGCATCGCTTATATCCGTATCCTCATCGGCCTCGCTGATACCGTATGCCTCCAGCTGCCTTGCAAGCTGTGGAAACCTTTCCCTTAAGATAGCCATAAGCCCCTTCTGGAGCCTTATGACAGCCTCTGTTTTTTCACTGTTTTGCGAAAAGATCTCAAGGACTCTTCCGATCTTGTCCGTCATCCGGTCCCCGCTTTGTGCAAAACCGGCAAATCCAATATAGAATACCACTTTTTTCTTCCCTGCGGTATCAACCGTTGAAGGCTCCCTATCCGGCGCCAGTACCCTGATCTTATCTTCCCAGATCTTCCTGTATCCCTCACCGGAAAAGGCGCACAGGCAGTCCGTATATGCAGCCTTCATTTCAGGGCTCATAAGGACTATCTCATGGCATACCGCGGCAAGCTTTGTGCATACATACAGGGGCATGATCTTCCTCGACCTTTGATCGTCGCTCTTTAAGCTGACTGCTTCAAAAGGCGGAACATAGACCAGCTTCCTGCAGTACCGGGCAAGCGATACCGAGTAGAATTCCTTATCAACCGCGGTTATGAGGTTATACTCGTCATATGGATAGTTGGTCACTATAACGTCGGGATGGGAAAAAATGACCTGCCTGTCGTGTGAAACCTCTGCGTTTCCCACCCTGTAATACTCATCCGGCTCATCTTCCCCGGCCGGTTCGATCCCCGTCATATCCGGCGCTATGTTATATTTTGTCACGGGAAGGATGGTCACTTCATATCCGTCCTTTTCATATGCCCTGACCAGACGCCGCATGTTCAAAAAGGCTTTGGGATCATAGGTTACAAAAAGGGCCCTCCTGTCACCTTCTGCGTCCGCATCCCCGGAAGATCCCCCCTGTCCGGGCAGATCCTTCGGATCGAACCTGTAGGCCGGCCATTCAAATCCGAAATGGTCCTTTAAGACATTCACATGGGTCTCAAAATAGGGATAATCATGTGCGCCCCCGCTGCGAACCTGTGTCATATAGGACCTGCCGTACTTTGCCGACAGTATTGCATCATAGCATACCGGTACCGGGATCGTCATGTTCTCGAAGGGCAATTCGAGACTTGACCGGTAATACTCTGCCGGGAACCTGAACGAATGGTTATTGAGCCATAAGGGATAGAGGGTTATATACTTCGCATCCTTCTCATCCACCTCTGCGAAGAGCTTCTCGAGAAGTTCCCTTAACTGCCTTAAGACATCGCCTCCCGTATCGATCCTGACGCGGCACCTTTTTTCTATAAGATCCAGTCTCGGGCTAAGGGATGAGACAGGCGTACCATACACTGCGATCTCGTTTACAGCTTCATATACCAGACGTACACGCTCTTCCCTTTCGGCCTCATATACTTCATCACCGGTAAGAAAATCCATTGGAAAGATGTCTATGCCCAGAGCTATTGGAAGCCCGGAATACTTGTGCATGTATTCACTGTCAAAGCGGTAATGGTCGCTGCTGACGATACGGCAGAGCATCTGCTTGAAATCCGGGTTGGACCTGTAGCTGACGATCGAATAGTTATCGGGCAGGATCGATGAGCACCTGTCTATGAGACAGGTGTAGTCCCGGCGCTTCATGCATATGTCCATATCATCATCCCAGGGGATGAAGCCTTTGTGACGCACCGCTCCGAGCAGGGTCCCCCACTCGGCGAAATACTCCATATGCTCCCTTCTGCAGGCGGCATCCAGATCACTCAGTATCTCCATCTGCGCCGCCCAGGTACGCTTGACCATGGACGGCACGATATAATCACATCTTATCTCATCTTCATAGAATGAATGCGGAAAGGTCATTTAAACAATGTCCCCATTATGCTCCTGCCGAGCTGGGCAAATATATTGCCTCCCAGTGTCTTACCGTATTTGCCTCCGATCTTGCCTCCAAGGCTCTTTCCGACTTCGCGGCCTATGGTGCCTGCGGCAGAGCTTGCAACGGAACCTGCGGCGCTCTTGATCCTCTTCTTCTTGGCCGCCTCTTCTCTCTCGGCTGCCTTTGCTTCTTTTTCGGCCTCTTTTGCGGCAGCGGCTTCAGCCTTCAGCCTTTCCTTTTCGGCAAGAGCATCGGCCTTTTCCTTAGCCTTGGCCTCCTCTGCGGCCTTCTTCTCGGCGGCTATCCGTTCGAGTTCCTCTTTCCTCTTTTCCTCCTGCTGGCCCTTCAGGCGCTCAAGGAATTCATATGCAGAATCCGTCTCGATGGGATCCTTGTATTTTTTATAAAAATCACTTGAAGTGAAGATCTTCTCCTTCTCATAGTCATCGGCCGGACCCATGTAGGATGCGGGAGGAAGGACCCTGCATCTTTCCACAGTTGTGGGGACTCCGTCATCATCAAGGACAGAGATCAGGGCTTCACCTACTCCCAGTTCCATGATGGCCGTCTTGGTATCAAATTCCGGATTGGACCTGAATGAATCGGCCGCTGTCTTGACCGCACGCTCCTCGGCGGGAGTATATGCATGGAGGGCATGCTGTATCTTGTTCCCCAGCTGGGCAAGCACTTCGTCCGGTATGTCTCTGGGATTCTGTGTGCAGAAGTAGATACCGACACCCTTACTTCTGATCAGCTTCACTATCTGTTCTATCTTCTGGCACAGGGCCTTTGAGATATCATCAAAGAGGAGATGGGCTTCATCAAAGAAGAAGATCATTCTGGGCTTGTCTGGATCTCCCACCTCTGGAAGGGTCTCAAAGAGTTCTGACAGAAGGTAGAGGAGGAAAGCCGTATACATCCTGGGATCAGATGCTAACTTCCTGCCGTCAAGGATGTTGATGACACCGCGCCCGTCCTCGCATCTGATGAAATCCTTGATGTTAAAACCGGGTTCCGTAAAGAACTGATCGCCGCCCGAAGCTTCAAGGGCAACTACACCTCTTATGATGGCTGCTACACTGGCCTTGGTAACATTTCCGTAGTTTTTGGATATCTCCGCATAGTTCTCGCTCGCATACTGGAGCATGGCCTTCAGATCCTTGATATCAACAAGGAGTAGTTCCTCATCATCCGCCATCTTGAAGAGACAGGTAAGGATATCCGCCTGTGTATCATTAAGATCCATCAGCTTGGCAAGAAGGATGGGGCCCATCTCGGAAACGGTCGTACGAAGGGGTATACCGTCCTTGCAGAATATATCCCAGAAGAGGGTGGGATATTCACTGAATGTAAATCCCGCCTCATCAAGACCGAACTTCCTGATCCGCTCCTGCATGTCATCGCTGTTTTCTCCTCTTTTGCACAGACCCGAAAGGTCACCCTTTATGTCAGCAAGAAATACCGGAACACCCGCATCGGAAAATGACTCTGTCAGGACCTTCAAGGTGGTCGTCTTTCCGGTACCGGTAGCACCTGCTATAAGTCCGTGCCTGTTTGCCATCCAGGGCAGTATGGAGACCTTCTTGTCACCCGCATTGCCGATCCATATCTTGCCTTCATTAAACATATGATATCCTCCTCGCTCTTTGCTGCTTTATTTACTAATATTGCGTTATCAGTTATTATATCATAAACGGAAGTTTTGTTCGTTGATATTTACAAAAAGACTGCCTTATTTTTTTCTTTTTTGCGGAGGTTTTTACATGAGATATCCCGGGTTTTTGGATAAGGGCGGCAGGATAGGCTTTATAGCCCCCAGTTTCGGATGCGCAACAGAACCTTACCTGAGTGATTTTAAGGAATCCCTTAAGAACTTTGAAGCCATGGGCTATAAGACCGTCACCGGTCCCAACTGCTTTTGCGATGAAGGGATCGGGATCAGCAATACCCCAGAAAAATGTGCAGCCGAGGCCAACGATTTTTTCACAAAGGACCTCTGTGATGTGATAATATCCTGCGGGGGCGGGGAGTTGATGTGTGAGATACTGCCCTTTGTGGACTTTGATCTGATAAAAGCCGCTCCTCCCAAGTGGTTCATGGGTTATTCGGATAATACCAACCTTACTTTCCTGCTCAATACCCTGACGGATACCGCATCAATTTATTCCGTATGCGCTTCAAAATTTACATCCGGCCGTCATCAGTGCGTTGATGATGCCTTTGACATACTTTGCGGCAAAAAGCTTTCAGTCAGTAACTACGACAGGTGGTACAAGGATGTTTGGGGACAGACACCGGAAGACGGAGAGGATGATGAGACTGCCGCAGAGGCCCCTATAGATACCTACTATGACCCGAAAAGAGACGTGACCATGGATGTCTATGCATATAAGCAGGAACTCTTTAAGGGAGTGGAGCGAACAGACAATGTCCGCCTTGCGGGACGGCTTATCGGCGGCTGCATGGACTGTCTGGTAACCCTTACCGGAACAGGGTTTGACAGGGTTTCGGACTTTAATACAAAATATGCGGATGACGGGATCATATGGTTCCTTGAAAGCTGTGATCTGTCCGTTATGTCGGTAAGACGTGCCCTGTGGCAGATGGAAAATGCGGGCTGGTTTAAAAATGTAAAGGGTTTCCTGATCGGACGTCCCCTGCGTATAGATGACAGGTTCGGCGACTTTGGCCAGCACGATGCCATACTCGGGATCCTGGGCAAATACGATGTTCCCATCCTGATGGATCTAGATATAGGCCACCAGTATCCCCAGATGCCCCTCATATCGGGTGCCTTCGCGGATGTTACCGCAAAAGACAACAGCCTGCGGATAGACTTTTCGCTGATATAAAGGCTTCAGCCCTTGGCGTGATAGAACATGTACTGCTGCATTATACCTGCAAGATCCCCGTATGCAGGGAAGGGGTTTACACCGCCGTACTGTTCCTTTATGACCCTTGCGATCCAGGTATCGACAGGAGCCCTTCCGGTCCTGTGATAAGCAAAAAGTGCCACGCAGTTTGCAACCTTATCACCGACCCCCCGGAAGGTCTTTAAGGTCTCAAAAAGGTCCTCATCGGAAAGTTCATCAAGGGCTTCTAGATCCACATCCTTATTTGCCACAGCTTCAGCGGCACTTTTCACATAGGGAAGACGGTAGCCCAGAGCACATGAAGCCAGTTCCTCATCTGTAACATTAACCATATCGGAGGGTCCGGGAAAGAAACCCTTATGACCGCAGAGGCTGACCAGCCTTTCTATGCTGGTCCTTATTGCAGGTATGCTCTTTCTCTGGGATATTATAAAACTGATCAGCATCTCAAACCTGTCCTGGCGCAGTATCCTGATACCGGCCCCACACTTTGCGGCAGTCTGAAGATATGTATCATCCTTTGGAATACTCTTTCTTATCTCCCTGTAGTTTGTATCAAGATCAAAGTAAGGGTGCCATATACGGTCCCACTCCTCCTTCGTGCAGGATACCGATATCTGCACCGGAGCCTCATCCGGTTCACTGCTGCCTCTTTCTTTTTCGTATCTTATCTCAATAAGGTTCTCTCCCGTCACAAACCTGTAAATATCACCGGTCCTTGACGGCCTGAAGCACTGTCCCGAATCTATTATCTTATCAAGGTCAAAATCGTCATCTATGGTGATCTTCAAAGCTTGCTCTCCATATCATCGAGTGACTTGTATCCGTAGAGGATGGCGGAATTGGTAATGGTCTCTTTGGCTATGTTTATCCCTTCCTGTGCACACCTTGCAACAAACCTACCGTAGAGCGAGAGCGTGTTGTCGGAATACGTCGATATCTCTCCTCTGAGATATGTTTCATATGACGTATTATATGGTGTATCCTCGGATGTATGTATGCTTCTGGCCTCACCGGCCGCCTTGGGATACTCTTTTGCAAACTCTTCCATCATGCCGACCTGGATGGCTACTATAGCTTCTATTATCTGCTTTTTCTCACCGGATAAGGTGGGCAGGCTGTCTTTTATCTTTTCATACTCGGCAGGCGCACTTGTCTCCTCCATACGCCCGTATTTTTCCGTGATCAGATTCCAGCCACGTGAAGATGCCGCCTCAAAGTCAGCGATAAAACTTTCCAGCATCTCCTCATCCCAGAGCATGTACTGGCTCCTTCGCATAGCGGAAAAGGTCTCCCAGTCATCCTGGCAGGATGCTCTGCCGCCCTGGTTTATGACCTTGTCAAAGGCTTTCCATTCAAGGCCCACGATCCTGTCGATCAGGTCTTCTTTTGTGCCGGTCTTCACCCACTCCGCCGGTGGACCGAAAACTATCTCCCCGGTATGATGGTCAAGGTAATTATCGTCGCCTGCTGCCATATGGTATCTTTTCAGCATGCCCAGTACTTCCGTGCAGATGTCCTCTACAAGCTTTGCACTCTCATCCGATCCCGGACCGGATATGGCCAGGCTCTTAAGCTTCCCGGGGATGCTCCCCGTATCATCAAGACCTTCAAGCCCCTTATACATCCACTTGCCGTAGGGTGCATATGTCCTGTTCAGGAGATAGAGCATCTGCAATGTGCTCTTTATGAACTCGGACAGACAGACCGACGCGGTTACTATATCGCCCCTTGCTTTCATGCGCAGATAGTTGTACTGTCCCGACTGGGACATAAGAGCCGCCGCCTGGGCTATCCTGCACCTCCACACATTGTCGGGATAGTAGCCCTGCAGCTTCTTTCTTATAAGGGAAAAGGCGCCCATATCGTCTCTGAAGACCTGCCCGTTTACTGCATGGGAAAGCCCTGTCTCGTTCATGCACATCCATTCCTCGTCGGTCTTCGGAGCCCTTTTTAGTCCTGTGAACTTCCTGTAGAACTTCCCTATGGTAAATACACCGGTCCGTTTTCCGGCTTTTTCCGTCACAAGCCGCCTGTATCCCATAAACTCTTTCGGAAGGGCATCATACTCCTTCTGCAGCTTCCTGCCTATCTTCTTACTGTCCTCCTTGGCAAGCCACATACAGAAGCCGGGACCGAAGTCATGGTCTGTGCTGTATGCATCATCAAATCCGAAGCATTCACTGCCCTCGCCCACAAGACCCACGGCTATCCTGTCCTCATATTCCGGGAACTTTTCGTGGATCATCTTTTGGCCGTACTCCTCGTAATAGAGCCTGGACAGTTCAAGGCCGGAAACGGCCTGCGTATTTTCACTTTCCTCAGGTCCTGTCTGCCTGCTTTCCTCTCCGGTCTCTTTGCCTCCTGTTACATCTTCCTTATCATCCTGCCCTATCCTGGCTGCTGCCGCCTCCATGTTCTGCCGGGTTATCTCATAAGCCCTGCTCCTGCCCACACATCTTTCTATTTCCTTTAAGGCCCTTTCATAATAGCTGACGCTTTCCCTGTAATCGCCGCGCAGGAACCTTATCTCCGCCATGGCGGACAGGGCGGCGCTGTAATGATAGTCCGGCTTTTCATCCTCTTCGAAGATGGAAAAAGCTTTTTCAAGGTGGGCCTCGGCTTCATCAAGACGGTCCAGCTTTATAAGGGTGGCCGCAAGATTGGTATATGTTGTCGCCTGTTCTATGCGGCACTCCGGATGGGAAAGAGATATGCCCAGTGCCCTTTCAAGACAGTCCGCCGCGCTCTCGTGATCCTGCATCTCCTGAAAGAGGAGGCTCATGTTGTTGAGGAGTGAAGCGTAAAGCATGGAATCGGGCGCAACGTTCCCGTCATAATATGCCTTGACTTCCTGATAGAGCTTGTTTGATTCTTTAAGCCTTCCTTCGGCACGGTATGCGTTAGCGACGTTCAGGAGCGAGGTCGCATGAGCCATGGACCCTTTGAGGCTGCTGGCGTCCAGGATGTCCAGGAGCTTCTGCGCAAATGTATCGAGCTTGGTGAACTCGCTTGTCTCACGGTAGTGTCCGATCAGCTCGTTAAGGAGCTGGATCATGATATTCTCCTCACCTGCTCTTGTAGCCTCACCCAGCTTCTCTATTATGTATTCTTCCACCTTT
Organism: Lachnospiraceae bacterium; assembly: GCA_024693225.1. GTDB lineage: Bacteria > Bacillota > Clostridia > Lachnospirales > Lachnospiraceae > UBA2868. Next base: position 20,965 of record JAILLI010000079.1, on the reverse strand, counting down.
TTGTTCTCGTTTACGGAATACAGTCTGTCTATCTCCGCAAAAATCTCATCCGCATTCATGTTTCCACCTCTTCATTTGAACCTCTTCCCATTCAAAACTGTCTTCGGCAAAGCGGCTGAATCTTCATCTCAGCTTTTCATGGAAAACCTGACACATTTTTAAACCACCCGGACATCAGTATGGCAAAGGAGCCCTCTTGGTGAAGGCTCCCTGTCATGGTATCTCTTACAGATATTTCTTTAATACATCAACTTTATCAACCGCTTCCCAGGGAAGGTTAAGATCGTTGCGGCCGAAGTGTCCGTATGCAGCGGTCTGCTTGTATATGGGACGCCTAAGATCCAGCATCTTGATTATACCTGCGGGACGAAGATCAAAGTTCTTCCTTACGATCTCAACAAGCTTATCATCCGGAAGCTTGCCTGTTCCGAAGGTATCCACCATGATGGATGTGGGCTGCGCAACCCCTATGGCGTATGAGAGCTGTATCTCACACTTGTCTGCAAGGCCTGCCGCAACTATGTTCTTTGCTACATACCTTGCCGCATATGCTGCCGAACGGTCAACCTTTGTGCAGTCCTTTCCGGAGAAGGCCCCGCCGCCGTGTCTTGCATATCCGCCGTAGGTATCGACTATTATCTTTCTTCCGGTAAGGCCGGCATCACCGTGAGGTCCTCCGATAACAAAACGGCCCGTGGGATTGATGAAGAACTTGGTATCATCATCGATGAGCTCCTTGGGAAGGATGGGATCGAAAACATATTTTTTGATATCCTCATGGATCTTCTCCTGGGTCACGTCATCATCATGCTGTGTGGAAAGGACCACCGCCTCAAGACGCAGGGGCTTGCCGTTCTCATCATACTCGACCGAGACCTGGGTCTTGCCGTCGGGACGAAGGTAGGGAAGCGTTCCGTTCTTACGCACCTCGGTAAGCCTGCGGGCAAGCTTGTGGGCAAGTGAGATGGGATAAGGCATATACTCCTCTGTTTCATTGGTGGCATATCCGAACATCATACCCTGGTCTCCGGCACCCGTATCAAGGTCATCCTTTATATCGCCCTTCTTTGCTTCAAGAGCTTTGTCGACACCCATGGCTATATCGGCAGACTGTTCGTCAATGGCAACGAGTACAGCGCATGTATTGCCGTCGAATCCGTATTCGCTCTTGGTATATCCGATCTCTTTTACGGTATCGCGGACCACTTTCTGCATATCAACATAGGCATTGGTCGTGATCTCACCCGTTATGATGACAAAACCCGTGCAGCATACCGTTTCACATGCCACCCGGCTCATGGGATCCTGCTCCATGCAGGCATCAAGTATGGCATCTGATATGGCATCGCATACCTTGTCGGGATGCCCCTCTGTTACCGATTCGGAAGTAAATAAGAATTTTTCCATAGACAGCTCCTTTCTGTTTGTCTCATCTGTGAAAAAAGTCCGCTCATCATAGGAATAAGCGGACTAAAGATCAGTTTAAATCCTCTTATTGTTCGATCGCTCGCTCAGGTTGGCACCTTCCTTACGGGGTTGCCGTGGCTTCACAGATCCTATGTATCTCCACCACTCTGAATAAGAGAAAAGTTATTTGGTTGTATATAGGATAAACCCCGTTTGACTTTTCGTCAACAAAAATTTTACCCGCGTCAGCTGTTTGGTATCAGCCCCACTATAAGAATGACCAGTATCAGAACGGGCACGACATATACCAGATAAGGCCTGATCTTTGCCGACATCTTCATGCCGCCTCCGTCATTGACTTCAGCCAGATAATTATCAAAGCCCCAGCCATATCTTGTCACACAGAATAAGACATAGATAAGCGATCCTATGGGAAGCAGGAGATTGCTGACTATAAAGTCCTCCGAATCCAGTACATCTCTTGCCCCTATGATATGCAGATCCGACCATATGTTGTAGCCGAACACGCAGGGAAGGCTGGCTGCGAGCACGAACAGAAGGTTAAGGATAACGCTCTTCTTTCTGCCCCATCCGAGATTGTCCATGGGCCAGGCAACAAGGTTTTCAAACACGGCCGTTACGGTCGAGAAGCTGGCAAAGGACATGAAGACGAAGAAAAGGGTTCCCCATACTCTTCCAGCCGGCATATCGATAAAGAGTTCGGGCAGGGTCATGAATATGAGGGCCGGTCCCTGATCCGGGGCCACATTATATGCGGAACATGCCGGGAAGATGATCAGTCCGGCAAAAAGCGCCACGAAGGTATCAAGGCATATTATCACTATAGACTCGCCAAGTATGGACTTGTCCTTTGACATGTAACTGCCGAATATCTCCATTGCGGCGATACCGAGGCTCAGTGTAAAGAAAGCCTGGTTCATGGCACCGACGACCGCCTTTAAAAGCCCGACTTTGGCAACGTTCTCTATACTGGGTGCAAGATAGAACTTAAGTCCCTCGCCGCCTCCCGGAAGCATGATCGAATGGACCGCGAGAACGATTATCAGCACGATAAGGCCCGTCATCATGACTTTCGTGACCTTCTCAAGACCCTTCTGGACACCGAAGCTCAAAACCGCAAAACCAAGGACTACCGTGATCACCATGAAGAAGGCCATCTCCTTGGGATTGCCCAGCATCCCTCCGAACACATCACCGGTAGATCCCATTTCGACCGTATCAAACCTGCCTGTCAGGAATTTCCAGGCATATGAGAGCATCCAGCCGGACACGGTGGTGTAATACATCATCAGGAGATAACATCCCGCGATACAGAACCATCCGTGGATATGCCATTTGCTTCCTTCTTTTTCAAGGGCTTTGTATGAGAGCACCGCGCTCTTGCGGCTGGCTCTGCCCACGGCCAGCTCCATGGTCATGACCGGCAGGCCCAATATCACCAGGAAGATCAGATAGATGAGGACAAATATGGCGCCGCCATACTGTCCGGCCATGTAAGGGAATTTCCATACATTTCCTATTCCTATGGCACAGCCGGCGCTCACAAGGATAAATCCCATCCTCGATCCGAATTTTTCTCTATCCATAACCGAAACCTCCTCATTTTGCCTTCTTCCCTTAAGGAAGCGGCTTTATGCTTATTACAGAAAATGATAATACCTTTGTCACCTTATGACAAGCAGATATGAAGAAAAGAAATAAAATCCTTGAAATCTCCCCGGTCATACGTATAATCGAAATAAGATGCCGGCATCGTAAAATCCCGATAAAAGACCGGCCTGTATAAAAAAGGAGACAGATCATGGGAACATTTGCAAGTATCGAAGAAGCACGCGAGCACTTTAAAAATGACAGATTTGCAACAAATACGGGTATCCGTATAGACGATATGGGAGAGGATAATGCCACCTGTTCCCTCATCCTCACGGATGATCACAAAAATGCTTACGGTGGGGTCATGGGAGGGGTCATATTCACCCTTGCCGACCTGGCATTTGCCGTATGCGCCAACAATATCCACAGTCTTTCCGTGGCACAGAATGTGTCCATAAATTACCTTGCCGCACCCAAAGGAGATAAGCTTACGGCAAAAGCGAAATGCCTTAAGTCAGGCAGGACGACTTCCGTGATAAACGTCATGATATCTGATGAGACAGGAGACGTTGCCCTCTTTACGGGAACCGCATTCAAGCTGTGATGTCAGCTTATGCACATCACTTTGATATAGTCCGCCTTCTTGTCCCTCATCAGTTCGAAACCCTCTGTGATCCGCTCCGGAGGGTATCTTCCGGTTATGAGCTTTTGCGGGTCTATGCCGCCCTTTACAAGACGGTCTATGACATAGTGCCAGTCATCATCCGCCCCTTCTGCTTCCCCCAAGAATGACGAGTTCCAGGTCCCGGATATCTTTAGCTGGTTACGCAGTATCTTCCAGTATACCTTCTTATCGAAGGTCATGTCAGAACGGGGATTTCCGACAAAACATACTTTTCCGGATGGGGCTGCATTGTCTATCGCGACCATAGCCGCCTCGCTGCTTCCGACGCACTCAAAGAAGGCATCGGCACCTGCTCCATTTGTACGGTCCATTATAAAGCGGCCTGCGTCATCCGTCCGTATGTCACAGTAGTTTTCTTCCGCTATCCCTATCCCCTTCAGGGTCTTTTTCTGGAAATCCTTGTTGCCTATGACGAGCAGGTCCCTGTATCCCCTGTCGTAAAGAAAAGCGGCAACAAGCGTTCCTATGGTACCAAGACCTATAACGGCAACCCGGGGGCCATGATCCGGTAAAGTCCTAAGCGGAAGATCCAGCTGCCTTATGGCATGAACGGCAACCGCCATGGGCTCGAGCATGGCTGCCGCTTCAAAGGACACCTCATCGGGTAGTCCTATGAGATTCCATTCGGGAACGACAACATATTCCGCAAAGGCACCGTTGCTTCTCGAACCCAGATAATCGTAATCCCTGCACATCTCATACTGCCTCTTTTTGCAGCATGTACACTTTTTGCAGGGAATGAGGGGAAATACACCTACCCGTCTGCCGATAAGGGCGGAAGATACTCCCTCGCCAACATCCTCAACTGTCCCGGCAAATTCATGTCCGGGGATGATTGGCATATTGTGTGCTCCGTCAGTATAGGCACGGGGTATGTCGGACCCGCATATGCCTGCTGCCATCACCCTTACAAGGACCTGTCCCTTACCGGGCATGGGCTTTGGCACGTCCTTATATTCAAGCTTTCCAATATCCTCAAGTACAAGTGCTTTCACTGTGCAGTATCCCTCTTTACAGACTCACGGAAAATCTCTCAAGATCGTCTTTTGTGGTGATCTTATAATTGTTTTCGTCTCCGGGTATCATGGTGATCTTAAGGCCTGCCAGGACAGCCGGCTCGGTAGACCCGTTTATCTTTTGTATCTCATCCGGCAAAAGCCTTTCATTTGCCTCAAGATAAGGCCCCAGCCTGTAGAGCTCGGGAGCCTGCCCGGCATATATACAGCTCCGGTCAAGAAGCCTGCCGACCTTTTTTCCGTCCGTGCTGTAGTATACCGTATCCTTCATGGGAAGAGCCGGCATGAGGCCGTCAAAGCCTTCCATTGCATCAAGACACCTGTCAAGATATGCTGAGGTAAGGTTTGGTCTTGCCGCATCATGGATGATCACGACCGGATCCTCTTCTGTCCCCCCTCCCATGCTTTTAATATACCTGTCTATATCTTTCAGTCCGTTGAGTATGGACAGCTGTCGTGTTTTTCCGGGAAGGGAAAAACCCAGGATGGCATCATCTCTTATCCCGCAGATCCCGCACTCCTTTATGATCTCATCCTGCCGGGAAGCGGCGGCGACTATCCATATACCGTCCACCCTTTTGTGTGCCGCAAACATATCAAGGCAGTATGCTATGAGCATCCTGCCTTTGACCCTGATATACTGCTTGGGTATATCTCCCCCAAGTCTCGTTCCGGTCCCTCCGGATAATACAAGCGCTATGTTCATACGACTGATCTAATCTCTTCTATGGTCTTTCCATAGGACTGCTTCTTACCGAACAGAAGGGTGGTCCCCAGTACAAATCCTTTGACCCCTTTGGGGGCAAATTCCTCTATCTTGTCCATCGAGCATGCTCCGTCCCAATAGGCGTCAAATCCCATCTCCTTCTGAAGGGGCAGGAGCTTGTCATATTTCTTGGATACATAGGGAAGATACATCTGGCCAGCATTGCCGGGATTGACCGACATCACAAGGACTTTTCCGACTATCTGCAGCATCTCCACGACCGTCTCTACACTTGTTCCGGGATTGATGGCGATGCCCGGGATCATGCCGGCATTTATTATCTTCTGGAGTGTAGTGGACGGGTGATACTCGGCCTCAGGATGGATATAGACGGTATCTCCCGGACGGAGCTTTTCAAGAAAGAGGTGAACGTTGTTGTTGGGGTGCTCCAACATCAGATGTACGTCAAGGGGTTTCTTTGTAGCGGATGCTATATAGGCCATATCGTTTAAGGACATGGCAAAATTCGGGACATAGCGGCCGTCCATTATATCGATATGGAAACTGTCTATACCGGCCTCGTCAAGATCCTTCACTTCTTTTTCAAGGTTCCCGTAATTGGCACACATCATTGATGCACACAGTTCAATATACATACTAACTCTCCTAACCGGTGTCATTCCTTAAACTTTCGGGACCGGATCAAGGATCAGGCTTCCCCCTTCAGGATCAGTTCCACGACCTCGCGGATGACACCTTCCCCTCCTTTTGCATTTGTGATATGATCGGCAACCGCTTTTACTTCACTGCTTGCATCAGCGGGGCAGCAGCCCAGACCGGCAAATTCCACGGCTTCCACGTCACCTACGTCATCACCTATATAGACCACATCTTCAGGTGCCACTTTGTAGGTCGCGCACAGTCTCCTTATGCAGGCGGCCTTGTCGGTACATCCCTGTGCCAGTACATCTATCTTGAGCTTTTCGCACCTTCTCTTGTTAAGGGCCACATCCTCGCCGGTTATCACACCGGTTATTATCCCGTTCTCACGAAGCAGCTTGAAGCCGATACCGTCTCTTGTGTTGAACTTCTTGAGCTCATCACCTTTTTCGGAATAATACATGCCGGAGTCGGTCATGCAGCCGTCACAGTCCGTAAGGAACATCTTATATCTGCACTTTACCGATCCCGGTTTTGCTTCTTCACCGTCTGCGACAGGCTCCGTCTTTTCCTTTTCGGCAAGCTTTGCTTCTCTCCTGGTCATCAGGGCATCCGTTACGAACCAGTCTTCCGGCTCATCGATCTCATAATAGGTATCCTCATCCATAAGAGAGACCCTGATATTCCCGCTCAGCCGGTTGCCGGTGTTGAGCAATGCCTTTCTGGAGGTTATGTAGAAGGCGCCGTTCTCCACATAATATTCTTCAAAATCCTGTCTCCTGGGCCTGTTGAAGACATCATAGTTGACCGCTTTGGCATTTCCGACATCATCTATCCCCCATATAAAACGCTTCTGGGGAACGACCGACAATACACTGTCCGTACCGTTCGAGGAAAAGATACTGAACCCGTTATCAAGGTCCGCTCCGGTGAGCATGGGAGAGGTGGCCTGTATAAGGACTATATTGTCAAACCTGTGGCTTTTGGCAAACTCGATCATGGCGGATTCGGTAGATGCGGTATCCGTTGCGCTCTCCTCCGATCTGTCTATGACGTTGACTTTCCTGAAACGTTCAAGATCCTGAGCGCAGAACTTCTCAACGCACAGCCTTATGTCTATGTTGTCCGTTGCAACAAAGACCTTGTCAATGGACGCACAGTCGCATGCAGCCGCAACGGTCCAGTAGACCAGGGGCCTGTCATGGAGTTCTTTGATGTTCTTGAGAGGAATAGATTTACTTCCGCCCCTTACCGGAATAAAAGCCACGTTCATGTTCATCTCTTCCTGTATTTAAGCTTTTCCCGCTGAATACTCTCTATGGGGAGTATCTCCTCGGCCTTGTATGTGAGCGCTTCCCTGGTATTCTCCAGATTCCTCTTGAGCCTTCTGATCCCGTCAGGTTCAAGGGATGCCGCATGATCCGTCCCCTTAAAAGTACGGTCAAGGGTATAGTGCCTTTCGAAGACCGAGGCTCCGAGTGTATAGGCGGCCACATCGATGGCTATACCCAGATGGTGTCCGGAAAAGCCTATGGCCTTGACACGGTCCTCGTATGCTTCCCTCATCCTGCTTATCTCAAGAAGACATACATCTGAAAAGGGGACCGGATATCCGGAGGTACAGTTAAAGAGGACCAGGTCCTTTGCCCTTTTGTGCTCTTCAAAAAAGGCAACTATAGCCTCCTCTTCGGCGTGTGTGGTCATTCCGAAGGAGAGCTGTATCTCGCCGTCATAGTTGTCACAGATATATCCGAGCATATCAAAGTTCGTATTGCATGCACTGGGTATCTTGATGAATTCGGGATTTAAGGAGACAATCTCCTTTGCACTTGTCATATCCCATACCGATGTGGAATATGTGATGCCCGATTCTTCACACCACTTCTTCAGCTGCCTGTGCTGGTCAAGGTCGAATTCCAGAAACTCCCTGTGGGCCCCATAGGTATCCCCGTATGAATTGTAGGGGACCGGGTGCGGAGCGTTGTACTGCTCTTTGGTCAAAAGCTCTTTGGGACATCTCTTCTGGAATTTTATGGCGTCTGCCTTGCAGAACATGGCTGCCGTAACTATCAGCTCATGAGCTATGTCCATGCTGCCCATATGGTTGCATCCGGCTTCGGCTATAACATATGGTTCCTTGTACTGTATCTGACTTTTACCTGTCATATCCTTCATTCACCTCTTTATACTTATCGTAAACGCAGTAAATACCGGCGCAAGGTGAACGAATTAAATTCGTTCACCATAAAACAACTTTAACATATTTTCTTCCCCTTTTAAACAGACTTTACTGTACATCCACGGCCCAGTCGGGAAGCTGCTCGTCCGGAGCATTCTGTGCCGGGGCCTGTGGACTCTCCTGTGCCGGCTGTACGGTGCCGGCTTCTCCTTCTCCTGCCGGCTCTGTTAACTGGGGCTCTCCCTCCGGTACCGCCGGCTCTGCGCTCTTTCTTGCCGGAGATGTGTTCTGGCCCTTCTGGATATTATGATCGGTGTCCGACTTTGTAACGAACCCCTTATCATCTATATCGGCATAATTAGAGATTCCCCTCATATATTCGATTATCCGTCCGCGTTCACTCTCGGATGCATCCGTAACTCCCGACCCTCTCTGTATGCAGGGTATGAATTCTATCTCCGATATGGCGCAGTCCTCATCAAGTGTCACCTTCACGATACAGGTATCAAGGGTCTTGGAATTGAACCAGAAATTACCCAGGCTGTAGAAAACAGGAACTCCCTTGACATAGTCTATACCCTGCAGGCAGTGGGAATGATCCCCTATGATAAGATCAGCACCGGCATCGGCGTAGGCGGCGGCAAGTTCCCTCTGACTCTGCTCCACCAGATCCGTGCTCTCGCTCCCCCAATGGACATACATGACCGTAAAATCGCTTTTTGATGCCGCTTCCTTTATGACTGCGACAGCCTTTGCCGGATCAAGGGTACGGAGCACTCCGGGCGAGTCCTTTGTTGCCTCTTTGGTATCGGGATTGCCGTATCTTTCTATCTGTGTGGCACTGACATAGGATATGACATGTCCGTTCACATGAAAATAGACGGGCTTTGAAGCTTCTTCTATATTCTTGCCCGCACCCGCAAAGGGAAGACGGGCATCGTTTAAGGTATCGATCGTATCTATCAGGGCTTCCGGCCCGTAATCGTACGCATGGTTGTTGGCAAGCGACACTATATCCACTCCCATATCCTTCATTATATGCACATCCTTTGGATCAGCCCTGAAGGTATAGGTCTTGTTGGGGGTCGGCGTTCCCCTGTCGCTGTAAGGGAATTCGTTGTTGGCCATCATGATATCGACCGACTGCATGATGGACAGGACCCCGTCCGAGATACTCTTATGTATGTCGCTCCCGTTGCTCCTGTATTTGTTGATGGTGGCATAGCCCTGGGCAAAGCCCACATCACCCACAAAGGCGAGGGTCACCCTGTCCTTGTCGGCGGCTTCCACGGAATACTCCTTGCCCACGGGATCATATATATCTTCGTATACTGTCCCGGTCTCTCCTTCAGCCTCTTCACCGCTTTCCTCTTTTTCGGAAACGTCGACCGGTTCACTGTCATCGACTATGGTTATCACCGGAAGGTCTTCTTTGGCGTCCTCCTGCTGACTTTGGCCGCTTCCTGTCTCTTCAGCCTCCTGCTTTGGCTCCTCTTCTTTTTGCGGGACCGCTAAGCCGCCATCCGGCATGAGCTGTTCGATAGGTGCGATGGGATTGCTGCATCCGGTAAGTGTAAGTGCGGCAAGCATCACATATGCTGTTATGATCTTTCTCATCCTCATATCCCGATCCCCTGAAGCGGCAGTAAATAAAAAAGTACCCGGCAGATACCTGCCGGGTACATCATAACACAAATCAGTATTTTGCTGTAGATACTTTTACGCCGGGTCCCATTGTTGTGGACAGGCTGATGCTTCTCAGATACTGACCCTTGAGAGCCGAAGGCTTAGCCTTGACTATGGCCTCCATGAGTGTATCAAAGTTCTCTGTCAGCTTCTCCTCGGAAAAGCTTGCCTTTCCTACGGGGCAGTGGATGATGTTGGTCTTGTCGAGCCTGTACTCGATCTTACCTGCCTTGATATCGGCAATAGCCTTTGCAACATCCATCGTTACGGTTCCTGCCTTGGGGTTGGGCATGAGTCCCTTGGGTCCGAGGACCTTACCGAGACGTCCTACAACGCCCATCATATCGGGAGTTGCGACAACAACGTCGAAATCAAGCCATCCTTCATTCTGGATCTTGGGAATGAGCTCATCGCCTCCTACATAATCGGCGCCTGCTCCTTCTGCTTCGGCGATCTTGTCACCCTTTGCAAAAACAAGTACTCTTACGGTCTTACCGGTTCCGTTGGGCAGAACGACAGCTCCTCTGATCTGCTGCTCTGCGTGACGTCCGTCACATCCTGTACGGATATGTACTTCTACCGTCTCATCAAACTTTGCTGTTGCTGTTTTCTTAACAAGTGCTATAGCGTCGGCGGGCTCGTAGGAAGTGCTGCGGTCTACAAGCTTTGCTGCCTCGGCATATTTTTTTCCGTGTTTCATTTACGCTTCCTCCTACTCCTCGACTGTTACGCCCATGCTTCTTGCTGTACCTGCTATCATGCTCATGGCTGCCTCTATGGATGCCGCATTAAGATCGGGCATCTTCATCTCGGCGATCTCACGGCACTTTTCCTTTGAAAGTGTTGCAACCTTTGTCTTGTTGGGCACGCCCGAACCTGACTTGATGTTGCAGGCCTTCTTGATAAGTACCGCAGCAGGAGGAGTCTTTGTGATGAAAGAAAAGCTTCTGTCTGCGTAAACCGTTATAACGACAGGGATAAGGACATCACCTTTGTCTGCCGTCCTTGCGTTAAACTGCTTTGTGAACTCTACAATGTTCACACCATGCTGACCGAGTGCAGGGCCAACAGGGGGTGCCGGTGTTGCTTTTCCGGCAGGGATCTGAAGTTTGATATAACCTTCTACTTTCTTAGCCATAATAGCCTCCTATAAAATAAATGTGGTAGTGGCGGGACTATCCCTCCCACAGTATATAAAGCCGCCAGGGATGACCTGCGGCAATATATCATCAGTAATTAGCCTTGTTTATCTCATCAAAGCTTATCTCTACAGGCGTTTCACGTCCAAACAGCTCAACCATGATGGTTGCCGTCTGCTTACCCATATCCATACGCTGCACAACGCCGACCGTATCCTTCCAGACACCTGCGATAACATTGACGGTATCGCCTTCGGTAAAGTTGATGAAGACGTTCTCTGTCTTGATGCCCAGAGGTTTCATCTCTGCATCGGAAAGAGGGACAGGCTTGCTTCCGGGGCCTACAAAACCGGTAACACCGCGTGTATTTCTGACCACATACCATGTCACATCGTTCATGATCATGTTGATGAGAACATAACCCGGGAACATCTTCTTGGCGCTGGTCTTGCGAACACCGTTCTTGACTTCGGTTACATCCTGCATGGGAACACGGACTTCAAGTATCTCATCCTCAAGATGCCTGTTCTCGATAGTCTTCTCTATATTGGCCTTAACCTTATTCTCATATCCCGAATAAGTATGGACAACATACCAGTTGGCTTTGGGGCCGGTCTCGACTTTGGCATCCTCTTCGAATTCAGCCGCAGTCTCTTCAACCATCTCTTCCGTAATATCCCTGTTATTTGTATCAGCCATATCGATCCCTCCTTACAGACTTACCAGGAAATTGATCCCCGACTGAAGGATAAAATCTATCAGAGCTATCAGAAGACCCAGAATAACAGACACTACCACTACGGCTATGGTCTGTTTTGTAACATCGTCTTTGGATGTCCAGCTGATCTTATTGAACTCCGCCTTAAGACCTTTCAGCCATCCTTTGCTCTTTTTTGCGATGTCTCCTGCACCGTTATTTGTATCTGCCATTACTTCGTCTCCTTATGTAACGTGTGCTTCTTGCAGAATCTGCAATATTTCTTTGTTTCCATACGATCCGGATGTGTTTTCTTATCCTTCTTGGTATCGTAGTTTCTGTTCTTGCACTCCGTGCAGGCAAGTGTTATTCTGGTACGCATGTTTTCACCTCATATTCTGGATAATCTGCCGGCTGTTATTACAGCACAAAAAAAAGACCTATGATCGTCTCGCCGGATAAATATACCACAAGAGCCTTACTGCGTCAATGTATTTTTGATCTTTTATAAGGCTTTTATCAGGCAGGTAAAAATACCCATATGATGTTACCTGATATCACAGGAGATACCATATGTGGTTTTCCCTTTAAAACTGTGGTAATATTGCCCAATTTTATAAAATAATTATTGTTATTTTTTATGGGCTTTTTTACCGCATTTTACGGCAAAAACCCTTGCTTTTTCCCCTGTTCCGGAGTAGTATATAGACATAAAAGTAGCATTTTATGCCCAGGCGTCTGTTCGATTCCTTAAGAACAGGACCCGGAACTGAATCCGGGGAAGCTTTTACCATTCAAGGAGGAAAGGAGGGGCAACAATGGCTGACAATACAGTTATATCTACCGTATATAATCATTTCCTGACCACGTATGCGCCACAGGGTACCAACAGCAAGTATGATACCCATAAGAAAAGTGAGCTTCGTGGCCTTTATAATTCCATTGTTAAAATGAATAAAGATACGCCCCTGTTCCTGCTTGACACATCTCCTGCCACACAGGAGTTTGCCGTAGGTCTTAAGGAAAGCGCCCGTTCCCTCAAGAATGTCATATCCTCCCTGTCAATGGATGACTCGGATAACATGCTCGATCAGAAGGCCGTATCTTCCAGCGATGAGAACATTGTTTCCGCATCCTTTATAGGTGGCAGCGATCTGGATCCCGAGCAGATACCGACCCTGGACATCTCAGTAGGCCGCCTGGCTCAGGGGCAGGAGAACCGCGGTAAGTTCTTAGAGCCCGATACCATGGATCTTGAGCCCGGAACATATTCATTTGATATCCATTCAAGGGATATGGACTATGAGTTCCAGTTCAATATAGGTGAGAACGACACCAATAAGATCATCGAAGAGAAGCTGGCAAGGCTCATAACCCGGTCAAATATCGGTGTCAGTGCAGAGGTCCTTACGGACGACAACGGGCGTGTTGCCCTTTCCATAAAGTCGGATGAAACCGGTATCAGGGGTAAGGGAGATACCAATTTCGACATATCCGACAACAATACCCACAAGACCGCCGGAACGGTCGAATACTTCGGTATAGGAGATGTTACCTCCTATCCGCAGAACTCCCTGTTCACTCTGAACGGCGAGGAGCGCAGCACATTCTCCAACCACTTCTCCATAGAGAAGATGTATGACATCAACTTAAAGGGTGTCAGCCCAGAAGGGACCTCGGTCAATATAGGGCTCAAGACAGATGTCGAATCGGTAACGGAGAATATCAGCAATCTGGTGGACGGATATAATTCCTTCATTAATAATATCAATTCCTATTCGGAATCACAGCCTTACTCGAAGAAACTCATAGGCGAGATGGACAAGATAGCCCGCTTGTATTCATCCGAACTGGAATCGATCGGACTTTCCTTCAGGGATGACGGAACGATCGCCGTAGACAAGAACCTTCTCACACAGACGGCACGAGAGGACGATGCCATGGATCAGTTTGCCGCCATCAAGAAATTTACAGGAAACGTGCTTGGCCGGGCCAATCACGTTGCTCTCGATCCCATGGAATATACTCAGAAGACCGTTGTGGCCTACAAGAACCCGGGCCACGGGTTCGCAGCCCCTTATGTGACCAGCAACTACAGCGGCATGATGTTCTCGAGTTATTGTTAAATGTCATGAATGTGAAACATTCATGACAGGCCGAGCGCCGCTTGAGCGGACTTTATCCTGTAACGGTCTTTGCGAAGCATTCATGACAGCCCGAGTGGCTTAATAAAAGCCCTGCACCATGTGCAGGGCTTTTGATATCCATCCTCATGTTGCCGCTTCAGATGTTTCTTGCCGCAGCCTCCTTAAAGACCTTAAGGAAAGGCACTATATCGCTTGAAAGCTCTTCGGCTATGGCCGGATAGTCCTTCTTTGAAAAACCGTCCGAAAGCCTTCCTACCGATGCCTCAAGCACATCATCCACGATAAGCTCTTCCGGCTCGTTGACTATATCCCTTGTAACATTGTATGTCTCGATCATAAAATTGAAACCGTCAATGATCTGAAGAAGATAATCTACCGTATCCTCCTTCATCTCTCCCCTTATCTCGGAAATGACTTCCTCCATCGCAGGGATCAGTCTTTCAAGATAATCATTCGCCGTTCTCAGCGCCTCGATCTTCTGTTCTCTTACAGTATCCATTATTCCCCCATGCCTCCTTGCCAGATTCGATAATCAACAAATGTATCGGCAAACATCCGTGTTTGCTTTATATTCTGAATCATTATAACATAAGTGTATTTATTTTTCTACAATTTCTCAAATCCCCAGGATATCCATTTCCACCTGCTCTCTTCCCCGTCGGTATCTGTTATATAAAGTATATCATCCTCATATTTTATTGAAAGGGCATGTACTCCTATATCCGAGGCCATCCACTTGGCTTTTACCTTCTCATCGGTCATGTCATAGATAAATATGTGCTGTGACCAGCCAAGTTCATCCATCACAACCCAGGTGGGTCTGCTCCTGCCGTACCTCCCCCTCTTCCAGCACAGGATCAGAAGATCTTCTCTTTTGTCATGATCTATGTCGGCGATCAGTATATCCTGGGCACGGACCTCTTTGGGAAGCTCCCATATGAGCCTGTCCCCGCTGTATACATATACATTCTTTCCCTTAAGGTATGCAAGGTGTCCCCTGCTGTCGCTTACGGTCCTGTCCTGTAAGGGGCGGGAATAAGCCGGAGGGAACAGAAGGCCTTCCGCTCTCGTATTAAAAATCACAGCAGCACCTGCTGCTGTGATCATAGACAATATGATGACCCAGACTTTTATCCTGCGGCTCATATCCTTATTCCCAGGTCCAGACATACCTGTAACTGTCAGCCCATTCAGGATGTGCGTACTCGTTGTTTTCAAAGTTATAGCCACCGTCAGCTGACATTTCGATGCCCATCTTTTGTCTCCACTCGGAATCGGTCATCCTCTCCGATATGGGCTGTGTGAACTGGTAAAAGCTGTATACGCTTCCTCTTGCTATCCTGGGCTTTCCGTCAACGGGAACGACAACATATACACATGCGGGATCTCCCGTTGCCATTTCAAGCACTTGTCCGTTGGGATCGGTCGCAACATCAACCACAAGGGCTGCCGGATAGTCATCCGATGTGGGATATTCCACTCCGGTCTGGGCCTTCATGGCCTCAAACCAGAAATGTTCTATCTCTCCGCCATAGATCTCTATGAGCTCATACTCATCATCGGACAGCTTCTCATTCTGAAGTTCCTTAACGGAGATCTCCTTGAGCTTTCCGGCAAGGTCCGCCAGCTTATTAAGGTTCTGCTTATCGGCCTTCGAGATGTATCCAAGCCTGTCAAGTCCTTCGGCAGTGTTTTCCGCCAGGGCTTTAAATCTGTGATATACAAGAGGTTCGGGCTCCACGTATCCCCTGAAGTCCTTCTCCTCTTCCCAGCCGCCGCCCATCTCGGCCATCATCTGTTTTGCATACAGGATGGTATCATGCTTGAGCTCCGTATAGCTTCCGGCGAAGGTTTCAAGGTTCTTCTTTGTCCACTCATCGCTCTGCATGAAGAGGGGATAACCCTTACCCTTCACATCCAGAAGAGGTCTTAATGTATTGAGCCAGCCGGCATAGAGGCTTGCATTCCAGATCGTCGTATCTTTATTGTTGAATTCGCTCCTCATGTTCTCCATGTTCCTGTCATAGTTCTTGTAGTTTAAAACGCCCTGTTCCTTAAGGAGCGAGTAGGCCATCTCCGACCCCAGGGCTGCAGGTACATCAAGAAAATCGGGGAGCAAACGTTTGTCTTCGTCCTCAAATTCTCCGACACATCTGTAGACGAGCTGCTGCATGATGGTCGCGTCTATGGTAAATCTCTGACCCATGAATCTGTATCCCGGGATCACATTCTGAGCATCCTCGGTATCGATTATGGGAATTGAGTTGATCCTGGGCGGCCTAAGGTCAGCCGTCAGCGTATGGAACTCTTTCCATTTGGCATCTTCTCCGGCTATATCCGACACCTTTGTTCCCTTGCCGTATACAGCCTCTATGACAGGCATATACTCACAGTACCCCAGATCATCACTGGCTCCGGCAAAGAATGACGTTACCGTGTATATATTGCTCCACCTTTCATAATTGCCGTCATTAAGGGCGAGTGTTATAAGGAAGGCAGACCTGTCCATCTCCTCATTATCCTGTTCAAACTGTCTCCTTCCGTACCACATCATGGCCCTGAAATATTTTTCAAGGGTCTTGTCCCCCTCATAATAGCCACGGGGCTTGTACTGGGAATAATCCTCCATGTTCTCGGTAAGATCGGAATCCGCGATACCGCCGGCTTCCATGATCATCTTATATTCCGTTTCAACTATGGCCCTGACCTCCTCGGGGAACATGGCCTTTTCATCCAAAAGTACCGCAGGGACGGAAAAGAAGGCTATATTCCTCTTTGCGGCCTCTTCCCACTCGGTACCGTAGAGTGCCTCATACTGGTCACAGGATTTTTTCAGCATATCCTCCGTAAGAGTCTTGAGATCGTCATACAGATGGTTCTTCTCAATATCCCGCAGCAGATAAGCGAAATATATATGATAAGTGTGCATCATGGAATCTACGGTAACAAAGCTCGGCTCCTGTCCGTAGCGGTTACTCTCGTATATCTCATAAAATTCACGGCCGGCACCGTCCGATACGACAAAACCGTTCTTTGCGATCTTCTCTTTGAAATCATCATTGGAATACTCAAAATCTTCCTTGTTTGTGATGTTCGAAAAGTCCTTATCCGTCTTTATCTCCGGTACGGAGGGCTTGATGGCGAGGATATCACTCTCGTCTTCGGGCGCAGGAAGAAGGCTGTCTCTTGTCATCATCTGTATCTGGCCGCTCAGACCTTCTGCCTCTTTGGCAGCTTCTTCTGCCTCCTTGGCGGTCTCCTCCACCTTGGCGGTCTCCCCGCTGTCATCTTTTGTCTGGGCGGCGCTCTGCGCGCCCGGATCGGCAGGTATATATGCCCCGGCACATCCCGTCATGAGCATTGCCGCAGCCAGGGCCAGTGCAAGTACCATATTGTTACCATTCTTTAGATTCATTTGATGTCCTCCTGTAATATATCCCTTTACCTGTTGAGCTTTTCAAGCAATTCCTTCATATCCTTGTAGGTCAGATCGCCAAGGCTCATGTTTACGGCATTTCTGAGAGTCGTATCTCTTAAATATACTTCCAGATCGGTCCCGAAAGCCTCTGCTGCCGACTCATCCCTTTTTCCGGAATCAAGGAAAGTAGCGGCGAATTTTTCAAAAAACGGGGCTGCGATCTTTCCGGCTGCGGGATCCTTCATTATATCCATATATACGGAGTTCTCATCATATACCCGCTTTTGAGGTTTGCGCGGGGATACGTTCACCGTCATGGATGAGATGACCTCTTCCGCATTTTTACATATCTCAACCTTATAATCACCCGGCTCGACATACCAGTCGCCAAGCTTCGTATCGTAATATGCAAAAGCACTCTTATCGAGTATGAAGCTTACCGTCTTCTTTTCATGAGGTTCCAGGAATACTTTTTTAAATCCGGCAAGCTGCCTTACGGCTCTTCTGATACGGGTATCGGGTATATCAGCCTCAACGTAGACCTGCACCACCTCTTTGCCGGGTATGTTGCTCTCATTAATGACATCGACCGTTACCTCGACCGTTTCATCATCCTTCATTGTATCCGTATCACATGACATCCTGCCGTATGTAAAGGTACTGTATGACAGTCCGTAACCGAAGGGGAACTGTACCGGTATCTTCTTTTTGGTAAAGTATCTGTATCCGACGAATATGCCTTCACGGTATTCTATCTCCTCGCAGTCTCCGGAAAAATCGATGTATGAGCTGCAGTCTTCCACACGGAGCGGGAACGTCTCGGGCAGTCTTCCCGAAGGATTTATCTTGCCGTAGAGGGCGCGTACCGTGGCCACTCCAACCCCTTCTCCGCCAAGATAGGTCTCCAGTATGGCGGAAACCTTGTCCGCCCATGGCATGGCTACCGGGGATCCGTTCTGAAGCACGACTATAACATGGTCATTTACAGCTGCGATATCGCTTATGATATCATTCTGAACCTGCGGAAGGTCCATATTTTTTCTGTCATACCCTTCGGATTCCCAGCTGTCGGGAAGTCCTGCGAACACGACGACCTTGTCGGCATCCTTTGCCGCAGCCACCGCCCTGTTAAAGAGCTTATCATCCCTTTCATCGCTTACGGCCGAAAAACCTTCTTCATACACAAGCTTTGAATTCCCCTGCATTGCATAAAGGACCGAATCCACATTCATACAGTTGATGTGGGAGCTTCCGCCACCCTGGAAGCGGGGTTTTTTGGCAAATCCTCCGACAAAGAGAACATGGTCATCATTCTTTATGGGAAGGACCCTTTCTTCATTTTTCAGAAGAACCACACATTCGGTGGCTATATCCCTGGCCAGAAGGTGCTGCTCGTCCTTGTTCCATACTGCTTTATCATCATGGTTATCAACCGCTTTGAAAACAAAGTCCAGAATGCGCTCTACGCATGTATCAAGATCTGCCTCGTCAAGTTCACCGCCTCTTACCGCATCGATCACCAGGGCGTCATATGCGGCATATGAAGAGGGCATCTCCAGATCAAGTCCTGCGGCTATACCCTTTACACGGTCTCTTACGGCTCCCCAGTCACTCATGACCAGACCCTTAAAGCCCCATTCATCCCTTAATATGTCGGTGAGGATCCGCTTGTTCTGTGACATCTGTACACCGTTTACGAGATTATAGGCACACATGACTGTCCAGGGCTGTGATTCCTTGACTGCTATCTCAAAGCCTTTAAGGTATATCTCACGAAGGGTCCTCTCGTCTATGCGCGAATCATAACTGTTGCGTCTGTACTCCTGATTGTTGCCGCAAAAATGCTTCAGTGACGTACCTACACCCTTCGACTGCACCCCTCTTATGAATGCTGCTGCAGTCTTTCCCGAAAGATAAGGATCTTCCGAATAATACTCAAAGTTCCTCCCGCACAGGGGTGAGCGTTTGATGTTGTTGCCGGGGCCTAATATGGCGGCTATGTTTTCCGCCTGGCAGGCTTCTCCTATGGCTTCCCCCACAGACTGTACCAGATCGGTATCAAAGCTTGCGGCAAGATTGACGGCTGCGGGAAAGCATACGGCCTTGATGCTGTTATTGACGTCCCCGTTTTCATCCTCAAGGTTCTGCTTGCGAAGACCGGCAGGTCCGTCACACACCATGACGGAAGGAATGCCAAGTCTTTCTATCTCCCGGGTATGCCAGAAATCAGAACCCGAACAGAGGCTGACTTTTTCCTCAAGTGTTAACTTTTTTATGAGTGATCTTATTTTAGTATCCATGCTTACCTCACTGATCAAACATGATCTGAAACTACACTATGAACAGTCTATATTTTACCATACCGGGAACTTCTTTTCCATATCGGGCAGAGGAAAACACCCCTGCTTGATCGTCGCGTTGGCCGTCAAACCGGCCCTCTCGCAGGTGTAAGGCCGGCCAGACGGCCTTACCGCGAAAAAAACAGCTCCCCGCCTTGTGGGCAGGGAGCCTGAGATAATCATATTCGGTTACATTCCTTTGGGATTGGGGCCGTACTGATTGTCGCCGGGATCCGAATCTTTTACTTCCCAGATAAGAAGTATGATCCAGCCTATAATGGGGATCAGGCCGATAAGGAGCCACCATCCGCTCTTATTTATGTCATGAAGACGACGGACAGAGACACCCAGTGACGGAAGCAGGAGTGCCAGTGAAAAGATACCGGAAATTACCCCAAAGAGGGTTGAGTTCTGAGCCAAACCTGACAGGATGCCCGATACAACACAGTATGCAAGTGTGTACCACCAGTACTCACTCCTTCTTGCCCTTCCCTGAAAATCGCAATACTTTCCCAATACGGTTTGGATTGATTCTACAAATGACATATATTCTCCTCCTTTTCAAACACTGACTGTACTATGATCACTGATTGGATTTCTTGATCGTATTGGCAGCCATAAATACCAGGACACTTATCGCAAAACTTAAGATCGCACCGGAGATACTGCTGGCTCCATTGCTTATATTTGAGATAAAGCTGATGGCTCCTGAGATAAGTCCTATAATAGCAAAGACCCAGGCGGGCATTATCTTGGAGCTGTCCTTTGCCGCACGCACAGAGAAAATGCCTTCAAGCAATGAAACGATACCTGAAATGAGCATAACAACTCCCGCTATAACCGCAACCGCTCCAAGTCCGACCTCATCATCACTCGTACCTACCGAAGCAGCAACTCCACCGCCGGCCAGAGCTGCCAGACCTACGATAATCCCTAAAATACCAACAATTATCCCTATGACACCAAAAATTTTCAGGATCTTTTTACTGGTTTCCAAAGTCATATTTATCCCTCCCTTAAGTGTAATATGAATGATTACAGCCAATTATAATCATATGGACTAACTAATGTCAATATATATTGTATTTTCCGTACATAGCCCCTATATATTGTTAGTATGTTTTTACCGTCTCTTTTGTCACCTTTGGATCATGACCGGCTTGTGCTCATAGACAAACTGTAGGGCCAGCGACGACGGATCCCCGTAATAGGCATCGCACATACGGGCATAGCGTCTGTTTTCGGAAGGCGGCAGATCTTCTATATACTCGC
>JAILLI010000007.1 GCA_024693225.1 Lachnospiraceae bacterium | reverse complement strand
TAGAGTTCTTCCGTCATCATCCTGTCATATATGATGTCATCATCCACAGTTATGACCAGGTCATTTTTGAATTCATCAAAAGCGTAAAAATATTTGGTGTTGGGTCCTACATCTTCCCGGTATCTTACCATGATCCCCATGTCTTCTATCCTGCTTATGACAGAAGGCGGATAAGCCCCCTTATCACCCAGCCACAGGACTATTATGTCCGGCTTTCTCTTTTGCCCGGCAAGTGAACACAGGGTGGGAAAGATCCTGCGGATCCTGCTTTCGGTACTGGTCAGTGAGACTACCAGGTTTTCTTTTGCCTTGTCATAGGAGGGTGAAAAACAGGTCCGTGTCATGCCGCATCTTATGGCCGCCTTCGCACGCCTGATCTTTTTTTGCGCACTTCTCTTTGCGGCCGAAAAAAGCCTGCCGCAGCTCTCACGGACTCCCATATTCTCGTATCTGTATCTTCGCCACAGTGCTTCGGACTGCGCTATTCTTTCATCAATGGTCTTCATATCGTCTTCTTCATCCCAGCTGCTGTAAAAAGAACTTCTCCCACTTTTCCTTATATGCCTCATCCGTATAATTGCAGGAAAAACTGCGCTGTTTTTCGATCTCCTCCATGTATCCGGAAGAGGTCAGTTCCGTCACCCTTTTTATACGGTGCCTTAGCCCTGCAAGGTCCCCGCTCTTAAAAATATAGTCCTCATCATGGGCAAGTACTTCGGGGATACCGCCCCTGTCGCTTCCTATGGCAATGGTCCCGCAGTTTACGGCTTCTGTGAGGATCCGGCCGAAGGGCTCATTCCATACAGAAGGAAGGACCACGGCCTTTGCTTTTTTCATATAGGAAAACAGGTCTTCCTGCTCCATCCAGCCAAGGACTTCTGCCCTGCCTTCTCTTCTTATATCTTCTGCCAGAGGGCCGCTTCCGATAAGGACCGTTCGCAGACCGTCAAGCCCTGCCACAGCATCGCAAAGAGTTGATATGCCCTTCTTACTGCTTATCTCCCCTGCGTAGAGGATCATGTTCTCCTTCTGCTTTATAAAGTCTTCTGTGATCTCTTCCGGCACAGGACCCGCCGAATTATATATGACATCATTAAAGCGCCTCCCCTTTATGCCGGCCTTCAGATGCGCATTCAGCATGTAAGAGGAAGGTGCCGCCAGGGCGGTCAGGCAGGAAGAAGCCTTTGCATTTCTTTTTTTGTTCCAGGCATCAAGCCTTCCTCCCAGAAAGCCGATCTCCAGAAGAAGAGGTCCCCTTGCCACATGTGATACGGGTATCTTAAGGTCGTATGCCGCCCTCCACAGGTTGGCCCGGCCCAGGTATGACATGGGAGCTGCCGTATGCACAAGATCCGGCTTTTCCTTCGTTATCAGGCTTCTGTAAGTCTCATACCATTTCCTGTCGGGATAGAGGTCTCCCCATTTTCTTGATATCTTTGAAAGTCGGGTAAAAGGATCGGCCACGGTAGTGTTCCTGCAAAGACTCATAAAGTGCTCGCTTAGACCCTTAAGATACTTCCTCTTTACACATACGCCTCTTATATCCTCTTTGGCAACTTCCGTCCCAAGACAGTAAACGACGACCTCGTGGCCCCTTTCTGCCAGGCCTTCCGCCATCTGTTTTGTTGAAAATTCGCCCCCGCCCATCACATCCGGATAATAGGTTTCGGCAAATATGACTATCTTCACGGACCTTCTCCTTTACAGGCCTTATGGCCTTACCGGCTCCGACTGATCTGCGTCTTTTCGATCCTTGTCCCTTGGGGAGCGCTTACAAGAAAACTTACCGTCTCCCCCTCCTTCATGGCCACGTCCTCAAGTACCGCAAGGCCTGCTTCAGGATCAAGCTCCACCCTTACAGGGGCACCTTCTCCGACCCCTATCTCCATGAAGGCATCACCCGATGCACCGGTCATGTCATAATACAGACTGTAGTCCCAGGTCCCTTCCGCGGAAGGATACCGGGCCAAAAGAGTTCCTCCGCCTGCTGCCATGACCAGGGCACCCTCATCGGAGATCTTTGCATTTTCATGAGAATAACCCGGAGAATAAGGGAAGTCCACAACCCTGTCCTTTTCGGGAATGATACCGCCCACACAGTCAAACCTGCTCTCATCCCCCACATATATCTGCAGGCCGTCAAACTCCCTTAAATATTTCATATCCGAAACAAGATAGGCCGGCAGGGTCTCATAGCTTTCGGGCGTGGCGATGACTGCAGTCTTCCCCTCCTGCATGGCATTATCAAGATACCTGGTGGTACCTCCCCATGTGGTCCGAAAAGCCGACTTCGCACCGTCGTCCACCACGATATAATGGGTATCCTTTCCGTAAACCCGCAGTTTCCTTCCAAGGTCCTTACTGTCCTCTCCGACAACTACGACCGTACTTACCCCCTCTTCCTCCATGATCCGGTTAAGCTCGACAAGCTTATCGGACCCGAGTGCGGTCTTTGCATAGACAAACTGGGCATCACCGTAGAGCATGGAAGCCAGGAAAAGGACGATCGTTGCCGCCTGAAGCACTGCCGCCTGTCCGGCCTTAAATCTCCCGCTTTTTGATATATCATCCATCATGGCCGCCAGCATGAAAAAAGAAGGCAGCATGGGTATCAGGTGGTACCTGCTCTCAAAGACCGTGACCCCGTACTTAAGATCCAGGAAGGAAAACATAAGAGCATTTACAAGCATGAGAGAAAATATATACCCGTTCATGTCGGATACGGCTTTTTTCTTTACGGAAACAACAAGGGTGTAGATTATGGCCGTGATCAGTATGCAGGTGACGGCAAAGTCGACTGCCGTGCCCACCCCTTCGGGTGAAAAGAGCCTTACATCCTTATGGACCGTAAGTCCTCCGAAGAGTTCAAAGATCCCGGCAAAGCTTGAAAGTATGGCATCGATCCACTTGTCCGAGGTAAGGATGACCTTGCTGTCGGCGGTAGATGAAAAGCCCACGGCCTTCTGCAAGATCATTCCCGCAAGGGAGGCAAATACCCCCGCGACCGCAAGAAGGGATCTTTTTGATATGATCTGTTTGATGTCCGCCTTTATGAATGCCCTCACCAGTTCC
Organism: Lachnospiraceae bacterium; assembly: GCA_024693225.1. Lineage (GTDB taxonomy): Bacteria > Bacillota > Clostridia > Lachnospirales > Lachnospiraceae > UBA2868. The sequence continues at coordinate 375 of JAILLI010000007.1, read as the reverse complement.
CATAAGATCAGTGGGCATACGGCGCACAGGAGCACGTATGGCCCGCTGCTAAGGCCCGTAAGGAATACTATCACCATATAAAGAACCAGGGTCGGGGCACATTTTGCAAGGCTCTTCCCCCTGTTCATATCCACCAGCATGCTTACAAGGAGCAGGGGCACAAGGGCCCTGAAGGCGAAAAATCCCCCGCCCGTAAAGAGCATACGCCAGTATCCCAATATTATCATGCTGTAGGGGATCAGAAAGAGCAATATGCCAAATCTCTTCCATAAGGGAGGCAGGCCCATACCGGTCAGAACCGACCCCGCCACGCATATATAGAGAATGACCACGATGCTGTTGGCAATGCCTCTCGACAGGAATATGTCATCAGTG
>JAILLI010000193.1 GCA_024693225.1 Lachnospiraceae bacterium | reverse complement strand
GATACTGGCCACATGCTTTTACGAGCCGTCAACAAGAACACGGCTGTCATTTGAATCTGCAATGCTCCGGCTCGGGGGACAGGTTCTCGGCTTTGCGTCAGCTGATTCATCGAGTGCCGCAAAAGGCGAGAGTGTATCCGATACCATAAGGATCATCTCAACCTATGCCGATATCTGTGCCATGCGGCACCCCAAGGAAGGCGCTCCTATGGTGGCGGCTTCAAGGTCATGGATACCTGTGATAAATGCGGGCGACGGCGGACACCAGCATCCCACGCAGACCCTTACGGATCTCATGACCATAAGGTCCCTGAAAGGAAGCCTTTCAAACATGACGATCGGCCTGTGCGGAGATCTTAAGTTCGGCCGTACGGTACACTCCCTCATCAATGCCCTGTGCCGCTACGAAAACGTATCCTTCGTCTTCATCTCACCGCCGGAGCTTAAGATCCCGGATTACATCCGCGAAGACGTCCTGATTAAGAAAAACATCCCCTTCAAAGAGGTCATAAAGCTTGACGACGTTATGCCCGAGCTTGACATCCTTTATATGACAAGGGTCCAGCGCGAGAGATTCTTCAACGAAGAAGACTATGTAAGACTCAAGGATTTTTACATACTCAACAAGGAAAAGATGGCCCTGGCCAAAAAGAACATGATGGTCCTCCATCCTCTTCCCAGGGTAAATGAGATCTCCGTTGAGGTCGACGAAGATGAGCGGGCAATGTATTTCAAACAGGTAAAGTACGGTATGTATATCCGTATGGCTCTTATACTAACCCTGCTTGAGATCGAGACATGATCGAACTCACAGCCGCAGGAAGAATGACGGATACACCGGAGGAGGAAACACATGTTAAATGTAGGTAAGATTGAAGAAGGATTTGTTCTGGACCATATGAATGCCGGCGAGAGCCTGCAGATATATCACGATCTGAAGCTTGACGAACTTGACTGCACCGTTGCCATGATCATGAACGCCCGCAGTCAGAAGATGGGGAAAAAAGATATATTGAAAGTCGAATGCAGTATCGATATGCTCGATCTGGATGTACTGGGTTTCATTGACCATAAGATCACGGTCAACGTAATCAAGGACGGGGAGATCGTCGAGAAGAAACGGCTGCATCTTCCCAGGGAGATACGTAATGTGATCAAATGCAAAAACCCCCGCTGCATAACCAGCATCGAGCAGGAGCTCGATCACGTATTCGTCCTTACGGATCCCGAAACCGAAACATACAGGTGTAAATACTGCGAAGAAACCTATTCCAGGATCTGACCGAAGCTATCGTATCTGTCCGTTCCCGTAAACCTTGTATTTATATGATGTAAGCTCACGAAGCCCCATAGGCCCTCTGGCATGGAGTTTCTGTGTGCTTATGCCTATCTCTGCACCAAACCCGAACTCAAAACCGTCAGTAAACCTGGTGCTGGCATTGACATAGACGCAGGCACTGTCTACCCCGTTTAAGAACAGCTCGGCATTTTCAGGATCTGCAGTAATGATGGCTTCGGAATGATGGGTCGTATATCTGTTGATGTGGTCTATCGCTTCCTTAACATCCGACACTATCTGAAGTGATATGACCGGTCCTAAAAATTCAGCTGCAAAATCTTCTTCAGTCGCATTTTTCAAAAGAGATGCCGTATCGGGAACAAGCGAAAATACCTTCTCTCCTGCCCTGATCTCTATATCCTTTGCACAAAGTGCCCGGCAGATCGCAGGTACTGCAGCTTCTGCTATGGCCTCATGTACAAGGAGCGATTCACAGGCATTGCATACACCCATCCTCTGGGTCTTGGCATTAATAATTATGTTAACCGCCATATCGATGTCCGCACTCTCGTCAACGAATATATGGCAGTTTCCCGTACCTGTTTCGATAACGGGTATTGTGGAATTCTCAACAACGGTTCTGATAAGGCCCGCACCACCTCTGGGGATAAGAAGGTCTATGTACTCATCCAGCCTCATCATGTCGTTTGCGACATCCCTTGATGTATCTGTCACAAGCTGAAGGGCGTCCTGTGTTATGTCAACCGATTGCAGAGCCTTTCTTATGGTGTTTACGATAGCCTTGTTTGATTCTATCGCATCACTACCTCCCCTGAGTATCACGGCATTTCCGGACTTAAAACAAAGTGAAAAGGCATCCGCTGTCACGTTCGGACGGGATTCGTATATGATCCCGCATACCCCCATGGGAACCCTGACCTTCTGTATCTTAAGGCCGTTGGGACGGGTAAACTCCTCAAGCACATCCCCGATCGGATCGGGAAGTTCACTAACCTGCATAAGGCCTTCCGCCATATCATCTATCCTTTTTTCGTTAAGCTCCAGACGGTCGATCATGGCAGGCGATGTCCCACGCTCCCTGGCCTTAGCAAGGTCTTTTTGGTTCTCGCTGATGATAGATTGGGCATCTTTTTTTAAGGCATCGGCTGCCGCAGCAAGAGCCCTGTTCTTATCTTCACTTGAAAGAGACTGCAGAACAAATGCCGCAGTCTTCGCACGTTTCCCGGTTTCTGTAAGATCAAATCCCATAATGATCCCCCGTTTTCTATGACTTTGTTTCGATCACCATCTCCTGCGGGATATATTTTCGCAGCATCTGGCATATTGACTGCTCCGTTATGGGCTTGGAGATAAAGTCCGTAAAGCCCTCACGCATGTAGAAATCTTTGGCATCGCTCATGGCATTAGCCGTCAGCATGATGATGGGAGTACCCTTACACTTATGCTCCATCATGTTCATCTTGTGAAGGGTCTCTACACCGTCCATACCCGGCATCCTGTGATCAAGAAAGATGACGTCATAATGCTCCCGGATCACATGATCCAGGCACTCATCACCGCTTATCCCTGTGGTTATCTTTGCTTTCGTATCGCGAAGAAGGGCTGCCGCGACAATGAGATTTGTCTTGCTGTCATCAATTATCAGCACATTTGCCTCCGGTGCTTCAAAACCGACGCCCTCGCGATGGTGCACAACCGTCTCGGATCCGAGTTTCCCGATGGTCTCTCCACGCCTGCCCTTTATGAACTGGGGAATGATGACCGTAAATACCGACCCCTTTCCGTACTCGGAGTATATCTTGATCTCGCCACCCATCAGGTCAACAAGACGTTTGGTTATGTTCATACCAAGCCCGGTTCCCTCAACCCCACGGTTCAGTCTCTCATCAAGCCGCACGAAAAGTTCGAAAACCTTGTCGATATCTTCCTTCCTGATACCGATCCCGGTATCCTCCACGGAGAATACGAGATTACCCCGATCCTCCGCCCGTTTTTCAAACTTGGCACGAAGAGTGACGCTTCCCTCCCTGGTATACTTGAATGCATTTGACAGTATGTTCGTGGCCACCTGCCGTATCCTCATCGCATCACCGAAGAGCACCAGCGGGATATCGTCCGCTATATCGGTAATGAATTCCAGCTTCTTTTCCTCACCTCTGTGTTCAAATACCATAACGATGTCCCGGAAAAACTCATCGGTCCTGTATTCGGAATTTGATAATGTTATCTTGCCGGATTCTATCTTGGAAAAATCAAGTATCCCGTTTATAAGATCAAGCAGCTGGTCGGCGGCATTCTGTATATTTGACGCATATCCTATGAGCTTTTCATCATCATAGTCCCTCATGATGACCTCGCTCATACCCTGTACCACGTTAATGGGTGTCCTGATCTCATGCGATACGTTTGCAAGAAAGGCAGATTTGGCCTGGTTGGCCGAATCTGCTGCAATACGTAGTTCATTCATCTTTATGATCTGCTTCCGGCTGTCCGTTATATCAAAGAAGATCATTGAATACCCGATAAAATTGGATTCGATCCCCCCTCTTGCATACAGCTCATTGATATGGACCTTGTAATACCTTCCGCCTATCTCGATCTCGTCATTATCCATGTTGTCAAAAAGGTCGTAGAATTCCTTGCTGGCAACAAGTTCTCCGAAAGGTGTCCTTGCAAGCTCCGGGAAAAGATTGATGGCAGCCCGGTTTGCCTCCTGGAAACCTCTTCTGTAATCAAGGACGACTATGGCATCATCAAGCTCCATGAGTATGTTCTCGTGAGCCGTTTCTACAACATCAAACACCCGTCTGAATATGAGATTGGCGCAGAATATCAGTATACCCACAGCCCCGCCGAGCGGAGCCGGATCATAACCGTCAATCATGTTGCAGACCCCGGCAATATAAAAAAGCATGGGAGCCGCATTACTGAAGATGAGAAGCCTGTAGTTCTTCTTCATGTTGGGGTCCGTTGTCCTGATGGCAAATACAGCCGCCACTACCACACCTCCGATAAGTTCGGCATAGACAGTCACCATGAAGATCACATATAAAAAGCCTCTATCAAGTACAACATGGGGAAATACACCCGAATAAACAAAAGCGACATTCGAGTAATAGAAAGGAACGTACTCGTAGCACCATACGCTGACAAGGACAGCAATATCAATTCCCAGTATCGTATATTTGAGCCAGGGGACAAAATTGACACGGCAATATCTGAACACAAAGAGTATGGACATGGTCACGATAAAGGACGTGCCTATATACTCGAGCCTGATGGCGATCATGACCTCATCGAGGTTGCCGCTCGTCATCTCAAGCAGATAGCCTGCATTCTGGATAAATGCGCAGAAACACCCCACAAGGATCAGTTTGGTGACTTCCGATCCTTTCTGGATGAGGAGTACTGCCGCGCAGGCCAGGCTGAATATCACGGCTATGATTTGCAGGGTCAATAAAGTGGTATACATATCCTGAAAGATCTATTTCCTTTTACTTATAATTGTCCTACACGCATTTTCGCATTGAATGC
>JAILLI010000148.1 GCA_024693225.1 Lachnospiraceae bacterium | reverse complement strand
ACAGCAATATACCCTTTTTTATCCTTATCATGCCCTTTTCCATATAATTCATCATTCCTTAACCGACACTTTTACCTTATGGTCATACCAGACACCCTTTTTACCGATAAGTGCCAGGTCAAATTCCTCATCAAGGACCGGAACCGGAACATCAAAGCCGTTTACCTCCTCGGTAAGGCCGTCAGGATAAGTTACCGTATCATTCGTAGGCTCCAAAAGCGCGGCCCCGTCTTTTTGGGCATCTTCAGCTGTTCCCGGGAAGAGATTTACTATATTCTTTGATGCCAGGCTGACATGTATGTTCATCTTTCCGTCTTTTACCGTAAGGTCGCCTGTATCCTCAAGAGCTTCACTTACGTGGAACATGGAATTATCCGTGGTAAAAAGAGCTTTATAGGTCCCGTCCGCAAGCTCCTGCAAAGAGGCCCCACTTTCCCCGGATGCGGTCCTGTCACTTTCCTTTTCCATGGCCGCCTTTGTATGGGCTACATAGAGATCCTCTACTTCCTTTATACGTCCAAGGCCTGCTATCTGGCAGTCTACGCTGTCAAAGGCTCCCGATGCCTTAAACATGCTCTTCCAGCTGTCTTCCTCATCTCCTGCCATATCGTTGTTGGCATGGTCACCGGCTACGACCATGAGGGGACGAAGCACCACCTTCTTATATCCTGCCTCCGATACATCTTTTATAACATTCTCACATGCCGTCTCTTCAGGCTCGCCCTCGACAGTTCCTATGAAGACATTCTCATATCCAAGATCCTTCATCTGGGTTGCCATCTGGCTGTAGCTTACTTTTGCCGTATGAGCTGTCCCGTGACCCATGAAGACAAAGGCCGTACCGTCCTTTGCCGCTTCTTCAAGGCTGCCATAGCCTGCTTCGGAGACTGCCTCTGCGGTTATGTATTCCGCGACGGCCTTTTTGTCATCATTTACCACACTTGCATCCGAGCCAACCTCTCCGAGCAGGGGCTCCGCTATAGTAATGGTGCCGAATTTATCCGCGTAAGCATCTGCTGCCGCTTTCAGCTCGTCATATTCGGCCCCGTGCATGAGATGGGTGGGCTGAATGATCAGGTTTTGAACCTTGTTGGCAACAGCCCTCTCAAGTGCCTGGTCCATGTTATCGATCTTCTCACCGTCCCTGGCCTCTACATGATTGATTATGATCTGTGCGGTAAAGGCCCTTCTTACCGCCCAATCGGGATATGCCCCGGCTATGGCCTTTTCGATCCCTCCTATATCGGCAACCCTTGAATCATTAAAGGAAGTACCGAAACTGACGACCAGTATTTCATTTTCACCTATATCATCGACATTTCCCGGATCATCCTTTGAAGCATCGCCTGTGTCTCTTCCGAAATAGTCGGGATCCGCAAATTCTCCCTCGACCATCTCCTTCTGTATATCTGTAAGCTTGTCCCACTCGGACTTTGCAAGCTCACACTGGGCATCGGTCTCGTCATTTCTCTCCTGTACATATATGGCATCGATCAGGTCCGCCACGGCATCGGCCTTTGCCTTATCATCCGCCCCGTCACTTTGGGGCTCTGCCGGCTCGACCTTGTTTTCAAGCGGTTTGCTCTCGCCCGTATTGCCGCCCGTCGTGATGTTAACACCCACGCTTGCACATCCCGCAAGCAATGCTGCCGCAGCTGCTGCCACGAAAACTGTCATTTTCCTTTTCATTCCTCTTTCCATCCTTTCCCGGAAACCTGCTCCTTTACAGGAAAGTATCGGTCTCCTATGCATTTATTGGCAGGTGGGGATAAAAAAACATCCCGCATCTGCAGGATGAGTAATCAGGTAACACAAATAAGACCTGTCCTTTGGGACAGCTTCAGATGATACAGCTAATTACTCGTAGCCTTGAGCGGCTGTTACAAGCCTGCTCATGTATCGGCATACGGCAGGTCTCCTGGCTCGTACATCACAGCCTTAAGCCGGCCTTCCCGGTCTCCCAGTGACACTCTTGGCTTTGGCTCCGTACTTACAGTGACGAGTTCGCACAGGTCTTACACCTGTTTCCCTATTAAACGGTATTGCAAACAAAAGCAAAACGTACCGTATGTCTTATATATTTTTCATGCTGATTTTATCACAGGGGCTTCATCTTATGCAATCCCCGTAAGGCTCCGGCAGCCTCTAAAAAGCCTCCCGGCGCGTTCGCTTCCTGTCAGCCCTCTACAATGTTTCGCATCCAGATGCCGCTGGCACTGATGGCAAAACCGATAAAGACCTTTATAAGGGCGGTGCCCTCGCATATGGCATATACTGTCACTATCCCAAGCGACGTATATCTTGTCAGTATAAAAGCCAGCGGGACCCCTATGGCCATCAGAAAAGCGCTGTCAAAGAGGAAGGTAAGGAAGGTCCTGCCTCCCGCCCTGATGGTGAAATAGAGGCTGTGGCACAAACCGAACAGGGGCATCATTATACCCGTTATCCTTAAGAAATCACTGGCCAGGTCCTTGACCTCCGATGTCGTGTTATATACCTCGGGA
>JAILLI010000113.1 GCA_024693225.1 Lachnospiraceae bacterium | reverse complement strand
TGATATTACATCCTTTGTGTCAAAAAAAACGTCACTTTTGACAACTTTACTTGACCATGGTCACCGTAAGCCTGCCGTCCTTAACACCTGCAAGAGAAAGGAAGCTTACCTTTCCTTTTGCGTCCATCTTTGATGCAAGATTATAACCTGCGGGAACTTTCATAAGATATACATGTCCGTTATAAGGATATGTTATTGAAAGTCCCACATCAGGGCGGCTTATAAGTGCATTGATCATATTTGCATCGAAGCTGATAGCTTTAGGTGCCGAAAGATTAAGCACCGTACCGGGCACCGACGAAACGATCATGTCAGTTGCAAGTGCGGTCCAGTTTGCATCCTCTGCTTTGGTCTGTGCCGCTGCAGCCGGTGCGGGATTGACCCTTACATAGGTATGTGCCTGATAGCCGTTCTCATTCGTGGTTGCCGTTATAACGCAGCTTCCTACGCTGTTTCCCCTTACTATTCCGCTTCCGTCAACACTTGCACATGACGGATCGCTTGATGAAAAAGAAATACCCCTGTTAACTGCACTGTCAGGTTTGACCCCGGCTGTTATCTGATATGTCTGGCCGGTTGTAAGTACCATATCCGTCGTACTGACCCATATACCGCATACCCTGGCATTTCTTCTCCTCTCCTCCTCTTCTCTCTCCATCTTTTTCCGATATTCTGCTTCCTCCTCTTCGAGTTCCGCAATGGCGATCAATGTTGCAATTGCATCGACATCATCCTCGTCAACATCATCATCATCGTCATAATCTGATATTAATCTGAGGAATTCTATCTCATCATCATCAAGATCATCCAGATCATCCAGAAAATCATCATCGTCGTATGCCCATACATTTACCGGCATTGACATCGATCCGAGAGCTACCGATGCAGCCGTAAGTGCACACATCAATCTGATCTTTACATTATTTAACATATAGTCTTCTCCTGTTTCTATGAAACTTACATTAGCTCCATCTGCGGTAAATGGCCGCTGCATTTCTTTATTGAAGAAATACTGTTTGATCCCATGATAAATGCCTGTATGTCACTAAACTGTCACACCCGCATCTGTCTTCATAAGATCTTTCATATTACCGTCTTAAGACTCAAAGGTCTCAACAACGTATTCAAACCTGAGGCCGCAATTAGGGCAGGATGCATGATGTACTGTTTCCTTTCCGGGTGTTACGGGAATGGACAGTTGTGCATTCCTGCTCTCACCACACTTTTCACACACGGGCTGAACCCTGACTCTTTCACCGTCGTCCTTTACCAATGTACAGTTTTTAACAGCAACTGATCTCATATCCCACCTCCATAATGCATCATTTGCGACTGAATGTGATTATACCATAAAGCCATGTATTCGGGAAAATTATGATTTCGCTTATTCTTTACAATTTTCTCACGGAAAGTATAATATAGGAGTGTTTTATCGAAACCATGGCACTGTTCGGGCACTTTAACTGCATTTTGAGGAATTATGGAATTACAGAGACTGCTCAGTCTTACACGCAAGGCTGTGGATGACTACAAACAGATAAATGATGGTGACAGGATCGCGGTCGGGATATCAGGCGGCAAGGATTCGCTCACTCTTCTTTATGCACTGGCTAAGCTCAGAAGGTTTTATCCTCACAGGTTTGAACTTTGTGCCATAACGGTGGATCTGGGCTTTGAAGGCTTTGATACGGCCCCTATCGCCGATCTGTGTCAGGAGCTGGATGTACCTTATACTGTAGTGTCGACCGATATCTACAGGATAGTGTTCAAAGACCGCAAGGAAAGCAGCCCCTGCAGTCTGTGTGCCAAGATGCGAAAAGGTGCTCTGAATGAGACCATAGCCAAAATGGGCTGTAACAAGGTGGCTTACGGTCACCATAAGGATGATACGGTTGAGACACTCCTGCTCTCCCTCATATACGAAGGCAGGATACACACTTTTAATCCCGTGACATTTCTGGACAGGACCGGGATCACCGTCATCAGACCTCTTTTGTATATTGAAGAAGCTGACATATTCGGATTTGCAAACAGGATGAACCTTCCCGTTGCCCAAAAGACATGTCCGATGGACGGGCATACCAAGCGCGAATACGCCAAAGATCTCCTCCGGCAACTGAACCGGGACAATCCCGGTGTTATGGACAGGATGTTTACGGCGATTGAGCGGAGCGGGATGTGGAAACCGTGAACCTTATATAGTTAACGATTGCAAAAGGAAGAGCATCTGCGATGCCTCGCAATCGTATGCATTTATTATAGTTTGGAATTTGTCAATTTATATTACCACATACCGGTCTAAAATAAAATGATCTTGTTCGAAATGTATCCTGCCCGAATTTTGCTGAATTTTGGATCGGATTATCTTCCTTGATCCTCAAACTGGTGCTATAATGTCCGGTAGGGGAATATATTACAGCATCGGTGAAGGGCCGGTGTTAAAAGTGAATGTGTCAGGTTTATACGAAAGCCTGACATGCAGCCTCAGCTCATATGCCGAAGGCAGTTTTAATAGGCTGAGGATAAGGATGATAAGGGGTATAAATATGAATAACATGAATTATCATGACAAGAAAAACGCGGAGAACATGGTCAAGCTGCGTGAGCTCATGAAGACTCTCCCACCCTTTTGCAGGGAATTCTTCCTTGGTATAAAGGATACAACATCAACGCGCACAAGGCTTGCCTATGCATATGATCTTCGCATGTTCTTTGAATATCTTCACGAAAATCATCCCCGATTCCAAAACAAAGACATAACCGGATATGAAGTTAAAATGCTCGATGAGGTAAAAGCCATCGATATAACCGAATATCTGGATTATCTGTCATATTACGAAAAGGACAATGAAGCCATAACCAATGAGGAGCGCGGTAAACAGCGTAAGTTGGCTTCACTTCGAAGTTTCTACAAGTTCTTCTTCAATTCGGAGATGATCGAAAAAAACCCGGCTGCCCTCGTATCCATGCCAAAACTTCACAAGAAAGAGATAATCCGACTGGATCCCGATGAAGTCGCTCTTCTGCTCGATCATGTCGAAAACGGGGATCAAATGAGTAAACAGCAATCTGCCTTCCATGAGAAGACAAAAGTAAGAGACCTGGCTCTTATTACTCTTCTGCTGGGAACGGGGATACGTGTAAGCGAATGCGTCGGACTTGATATCAAAGATGTAGATTTCAAGAACAACGGTATACTCATACGAAGAAAGGGCGGATATGAAGCTGTAGTATACTTCGGTGAAGAAGTTGAAAAAGCGCTGAAGGAATATCTGGCGGAGCGTCATATGATAATCCCGGAAAGCGGTCATGAGGATGCTCTCTTCCTGTCTCTCCAGAATAAACGTCTGTCCGTACGTGCTGTGGAGAAACTGGTCAAAAAATATGCATCAGCGGTTACTTCCCTTAAAAAGATTACGCCTCATAAGCTCAGAAGTACCTACGGCACCAGCCTTTATCGTGAAACCGGGGATATCTACCTGGTAGCAGATGTACTGGGCCATTCAGATGTAAATACGACCAAAAAGCACTATGCTGCGCTTGAAGATGACAGACGCCGCATGGCTGCAAGTGCCGTTAAACTCCGTGAAGATTAGTCATAATAGGGTATCACCAGATAGTTGCCGGGTATAAGTTCTTCATGATCCGACAGATTATTGATGCTCCTGATCTCATCTGCAAGACTGTCTGCCGACTGTGATGATAAATCGCAGTTATCTTCCACTATGGATCCAACCGTATCACCGCAATAGATCATGATACTCTTATACTTCTTGACAGATGATGCAGATGAGGATGAACCTGTATCGGCAAAAGCCTTGACAGAGAAGAACGAGCATATAGCCAATGTAATGATGATACCTATGATAACAAACAGCTTCTGACGTCTTACCTGCCGCGCTCTTGCTATGGCCATTCTCCTGCTCTTGCGCTCGGTTATCCTGTCCATGTAATCATAGTCTCCATAATAAGTCTGTCTCATGCTCACTGCCTCCCTGCTATCAGGTTCTCCCTCATCCACCACCATAGTTCACAAGACTTCCAAACACCTTCCTGATCATCTGAGAACTATCGTAATAAAACTTCCGTTCGGAACAAATGTTCTTATGTTCGAATTATATCGAACGCTTATTCGATTGTCAATAGGTATTTTGAAAAAATTCGAACATATTTTTCGAAAATATGTTTGCATTTATCGAACAAATATGTTATCATCTAATCAGTGGATGGATCTCATTTATCTTTCATCCGTATGATACTTGATAAGGTGTCCAATAAAAATACCAGTATGGAGGTGTGTATGGCTTACGGGAATATATCTGCCAAGCAGCAGGAAATACTTCAATATCTTAAGGAAGTGATCTTGAAGAAAGGATATCCCCCTTCGGTCAGGGAGATCTGCAATGCTGTGGGACTAAGCTCCACTTCAAGCGTTTTCAATCATCTCGAGAAGCTTGAGAAGAACGGTTATATAAGAAGAGATCCGGCCAAGCCCAGATGTATAGAGATAGTTGATGACAGTTTCCAGCTGACCCGGCGTGAGATGGCTCAGATACCTGTTGTCGGTACGGTTGCCGCAGGCCAGCCCATACTCGCCCAGCAGAACATTACCGACTACTTCCCCATCCCGGTTGAATATGCTCCCAATACAGAGAGCTTTATCCTTACCGTCAAGGGCGAGAGCATGATAAACGCCGGTATCATGAACGGCGACAAGATATTTGTGGAACGCTGCAATACAGCCAGGAACGGCGATATAGTCGTGGCTCTTGTTGATGACAGTGCCACGGTCAAGACCTATTACAAAGAGAACGGACATTACAGACTTCAGCCCGAGAACGATACGATGGAGCCCATCATTGTGGACCACGTTGATATTCTTGGAAGGGTCTACGGAGTATTCCGTTTCATGAACTGACATTCTCCTTAGTTCGCCCCTCATATATACCGGTCTGTATCAGCACATACAGGACCGGAGACCACAAAAGGGATCCGCAGGTAACCCCTGCGGATCCTTTTTTATACTTCTATTTCTTTCCCGTCACGATACAAGCGCTCCAGATCGTAAAAATTCCTTGTTTCCCTGTCAAAGAGATGGAATATGACATCATCATACCCTATCAGGATCCAGTTGGCACTGTCATAGCCTTCTATGCAGTAATGATCGTATCCGGCCTTTGAGAGCTTTTCATCGGTTTCATCACTCATGGCCTGTATCTGTTTTTTATTGTTTCCGCTTGAGATGACAAGTGCATCAGCTATCACGCTTATATCCGATATGTCTATGACCTTTATGTCCTCGGCTTTTTTGTCCGATAATGCCTTGACTCCGGTCTCTATGATCTTTTCCGCTTCCGGTGATAATGCCATATTGCTTTTCTCCTTTTCTGATTAATAAATCGGCCCCTACTTTATCAAAAGTCTGTTTCTTTCCGAATAGTATTAAGATCCGCCCGTCTGGCGCTACTTACCCTTGTTCTGCAAATCCACAGTCCATAAAGAGATCCATGCAGGCAAGATCGTTTCATGACCTTCTGATCCTGTCATCATAATACTCATATGTGTCAACCGTTATCCTGTCGATCTGCTTCGAATCCCTCTTGAGATATTCTATGGAATTACGGCAGGCCATTGCAACCGCCTTGTCTATATCTGTAAAGGCCGTAGCTCTTATCTCGTCAAGAGAGGGGATGGTGCTTCTGTTCGGCTCTATGTAATCCGCTATAAATATGATTTCCTCCAGAAGGGTCATTCCCGGCTTACCCGTTGTATGCCAGTATATGGAGCTTAATATCTCTTCATCTTCTATATCATACTTTTCCCGGGCCACCAGGCTTCCCGCCTTGGCATGAAGAAGTTCCGGATTGTCCCTTTCCATGACCGATATCTCAATTCCCGCCCCGGCAACCTTTTCATACATCTCCTTTTGGTCAAGCCCCTTTGCGCAGTCATGAAGGAGACCGGCCAGCCTGGCTTTTCGCGGATCATATCCATATCTCATAGCAAGACACGCTGCTGTATCTGCCACGCCTAAAGAGTGCATGTAACGCTTGTGACTGAGGCTTTCCCTGAGAAGTTTCCGGCACTTCTCATATTGTTCATCTATAACTATGCTTCCCATCTTCACCTGTATAACCCGTTATCCTTTATATATGCAGCTACTTTATCGTCTATATAGTATCTGCAGCTTTTCCCCTCTGCTAAAAGTTTTCGTATCATGGATGATGATATGGCGACCTCGGGAACATCCATTATCACTATATCAGCATCAAATTTTTCTTTCAGGTACCTGACTTTCTCATCCAGGAGGTCATCAGAGCGGCCTTCCCTCTGGGCACAGACTACCGTACATTTTGAAAATATCCTCTCGGGATATCTCCAGCTTTCCATACCAAAAAGAGTATCCTCTCCGATTATATAATGATACCTGACATGGGGATCCTGTTCGCAAAGTATCTCAAGAGTCTCATATGTGTATGAATTACCGGGCCGATCGGTCTCTATCAGGGACAGCTCAAAAGCTTCATTATCCTCTATGGCAAGCCTTGCCATCTCTATACGGTGCCTTTTATCAACGATCATTGACGGATCTTTCAGATAGGAACATCCTGACGGCATGATCAGTACCTTGTCAAGGCTGCAATACTCCAGGGCATTCTGTGCCAGTATCATATGCCCTGTATGTATGGGGTTAAAAGTCCCTCCAAGTATTCCGATCTTTTTTGAGTAACCTTTATCCATAATGTCAGCCAACCGGTAGTTTTATCTTCTGATCTTCCTTTTTGGTATTCTGCCTGAAAAGTACGATCTTTCTGCCTATGACGTGAACTGTCTGCGACCTTGTCCGTTCTGAGAGAATTGCTGCAACTTCCCTGGGATCGTCGGCACAGTTCTTAAGGACACTTATCTTGATGAGTTCCCTGGCCGAAAGCGCCTCGGACACGGCCTCACACACTTCAGGCGTTATGCTGCCCTTTCCTATCTGTATTACAGGATCATACGTACTCGATATGCTTTTCAAATATGCTCTCTGCTTACTGGTCAATTGTCTTTCCTTCCTCAAATGACGGTATTTCCATGATCCGATGATTTAAGTCTCACCATTTATGATCATCACTCATAATAAGTAAATTCCCATCCGTATATCTTTACCGTATCGCCCTCTTTTATGCCGAGGGCTTTCAGTTCGTCTATGATACCGTTATCTTCCATGAACTTCTGGAAGAAGGCAAAACCCTTCTCCGAATCAAGATTGGTATAGCCTAACATCTTGTCTATCCTGGGGCCTTCAATACTGTATTTTTCAGTCTTCTCATCATATAAGACCTCATAAGAGGAACTGTCGTCTCCTCTTTGGGGAGTAAACTGGCTTTCAAAGACCACAGGCTCGCTTTTAATCTCGGAAAGCATCAGGCGTACATTTTTTATGAGCTCATCAATGCCGGACCGGGTGGCAGCCGATATTGGGATAACTTTGATCCCTTGGGGGCCGAAATGGTCCTGAAGTCTTTTTACCGGGTCCTCTCCCGGTGGAATGATGTCCGTCTTGTTGGCAGCTATGATCTGAGGTCTTTTTGAAAGTCCTTCTTCATAAGCCTCAAGCTCTTTGTTAATGGCATTGACATCCTCGACGGGATCCCTGCCCTCGCTGCCTGATGCGTCCACCATATGCACGAACATCCTGCATCGCTCTATATGTCTTAAAAAATCATGTCCCAGGCCCACACCTTCCGCGGCACCATCTATAAGTCCCGGGATATCTGCCATGACAATTCCCGTTCCGCCATCCAGATCGACAACGCCCAGATGGGGACTTATGGTCGTGAAATGATAATTGGCGATCTCGGGTCTGGCATTTGATACAACAGACAGAAGGGTTGATTTTCCAACATTGGGATAACCTACAAGGCCAACATCCGCAATGACCTTAAGCTCAAGATCCACGTTCAGTTCCATGGCCGGCTGTCCTGGCTGGGCATACTTTGGCGCCTGCATTCTGGGTGTCGCATAATGCTGGTTGCCGTTACCCCCAAGTCCTCCTTTAAGGAGTACGACCCTCCTGTTCTCGCCGGACATGTCAACAATGACTTTTCCCGTCTCGGATTCACGGAAAATGGTACCTGCGGGAACCTTGAGGACTATGTCCTCTCCGCTCTTCCCCTTACAGTTCCGCTTGCTGCCGTTCTCGCCATCCTTGGCACAGTATTTCCTGATATGCCTGTAGGGGGTCAGCATGTTCATACCGTCATCGACTTCAACGATGACATCTCCGCCCCGGCCGCCGTCTCCTCCGTCGGGCCCGCCGTTTGCAACATATTTCTCACGGCGGAAAGAAACACAGCCGTCTCCGCCTTTACCGCTCCTTATATAGATCTTTGCCCTGTCTGCAAACATATATCTACCATCTCATATCGCAGGATATGCATCCTTCCATAACAAAAAGGTCTTAAAGCACGCCGCCTTAAGACCTTAGCATTTACTGTTCCACAGGATAAACGGAAGCCTGCTTCCTGTCTCTTCCTTTTCTCTCGAAACGGAGAACTCCGTCAATCGTTGCAAACAACGTATCGTCTCCGCCGCGTCCGACGTTCACACCGGGGTGTATCTTCGTCCCGCGCTGTCTGTAAAGAATATTCCCTGCCTTTACAAACTGTCCGTCAGCTCTCTTTGCGCCAAGCCTTTTGGCTTCGGAATCTCTACCGTTCTTGGTAGAACCCATTCCTTTCTTATGAGCAAATAACTGAAGGTTTAACTTTAACATCACTTACCTCCTCTATCTTTACCGTAAGATAACCCTTGTATTCCTCTTCAACGGACCTAAGTCCGATGATCATCGAATCCATCAGCAGTCCTGCCTCATATGAGGGAACTTCCTTAAATTCCCATGAGATGAACCCGTCATCTTCCCTGACATCTATACCAGTATCGGTAAGGGTCATGATGGAGTTGGCTGTGTTCACGGTCAGCATGGAAATAGCCGAGCACACTATATCCTTACCCTTCTTCATAAACCCTGCATGTCCCTTACATGTAAATGAGACATATCCTGATGAATCCTTAACTACTGTCGCAGTAACCAAATCACCACCTGAAAAGATCTAAGCGTTGATCTTGTCGATCTTGACTTTAGTGTATGCTTGTCTGTGACCGTTCTTCTTGTGGTATCCGCTCTTTCTCTTATAACGGTATACGATGACTTTCTTTCCTCTTCCGTTCTCAACAACAGTTGCAGATACGGAAGCAGACTTGACATCATCACCTACCATGAGCTTATCACCACCGATTGCAAGAACATCATCAAACTCAACAGTATCTCCGGCCTCAGCTCCGAGCTTTTCTACCCTTATGGTATCGCCTTCGGAAACCTTATACTGTTTTCCGCCTGTTGCAATGATAGCGTACATGCTGCACCTCCTATATTCTTTCTCGCCAGCTTCGGTGGACCCAATATCACGGATCACTTATAACCCCACTGCGCGGCATACTCACGCATCATACCATCAAAGTACGAGATTGTCAAACATTTTTGGCATTTTTCGCCATCTTTTCCTCATATTCATCGCCCGGCATGGGTCTTGCAAAGTAGAAGCCCTGGATCATATCACAGCCTTCATTGGCCAGAAAATCAACCTGTTCCTTTATCTCGACACCTTCGGCGACCGTTTTCATATTAAGGTTTTTGGCCAGTTTTATGGCTTCCGCGACAACTATCCTTCCCCGGTCATCGGTATCACCGCTCCTGAAAAATTCCGCATCGAGTTTTAATACGTCAAGGGGCATTTCCTTTAATGAATTGAGTGAGGAATATCCCGATCCGAAATCATCCATGGATACCGTAAAACCATATTCCTTAAGCTTTCCTATCGTATATATCAGTGCGTTCTTATCATCAAAGAATGCGCTTTCCGTTAATTCTATCTCTATAAGCCGGCGTGGGGTACCCGCAGCATCGACTATATCCCTTATCTGCTCTGCGAGGTCGCTTTCAATGAAATGTGCTCTTGATACATTTACCGACACCGGAACACATTCATATCCCTTATCCAGCCATTTCTTCTGATCAGTCGCCACATGACGGAGCATATAATGGTCGATCTCGGTAATAAAGCCGTTCTTCTCAAAGATCGGTATAAAGCGTCCCGGGCTTATCATGCCGTCCTCCGGGCTCTTCCACCTGATAAGGGCTTCCGCCCCACGGAGCTCATTGGTCCTCGGATCATACTTGGGCTGGTAATATACTATGAACTCTTCATTATCCAGGGCCTTCCGCCGGTTCTCATTTATCCTGTCAATCCATCTCTGCTCCTCTACCATCTTGTCATCGAAGAAGGCGATAGCGGAATCACCTCCCGTGATGGTGGACCGGGCTGCACCGGCATTATTGTAATTTATCTCGATATCAATATCCTTACGCTTTGATCCGGCCCCCTTTTCCTTCGATAGGCTCTCTATCCTGTCCACACCGACCCAGAAGCTGAACTTATGGTCTTCGTTTATTACCTCGAGTTCATTTACTATATTACGGATCCTGCCCTTTAAGGCCTCTTCATCCGTATAGAGCAGCATGGCTGCAAAATGTGCGGCAGAGTGATGAGCAGCCAGCTCCTTCCTCTGATCCAGATGCCTGTTTATCACCTCATCGACGATCTTCAGCATCCTCTCGCCTTCTTCAACGGAATGGCAGACACAGAAGTTCCTGTAGTTGACAAAAACTATATCAAGTATCGCATACTTATTATCCTCATTCGATCTCTTCTTAAGGAGCCTTTCGGAATTGACCATGAACCAGAGCCAGTTATGCTTTCCTGTAACCTCATCCATGAAGAAGACTTCGTTCATCCGCTTCCTGTTCCTGATAGTCTTACACAGATAAACGATAATGAATATCAGCATGGCGACCGCGAGTACCAGGATAATGACAGAAAGGGCCGAGATTATCATGATCTCCCTGAAGAAGACATTAAAATAAGCCTTGCAGACCATCCTCATACCGTCATCAAGCCTGACCTCTATCCAGAAGGGAAGTGCGGCATCTCCGCGTTCCTTCATAAGTATGTCCTTAAGCTTCGGAAAATCTATCTGTATATGGCCGTCCTCATCGGGAGTTATGACAGCATTCCCCGTATCGGGATACATAACCGGTGCGTTTTCCATTATGGCTTTTGCCAGCTCGGCATGGTCAATACTGTGAGGCAAAAGATCTGCAGAGCCTTCTTCATCGAGTGCACGGGACAGGCCCAATATATCGATCCTCCTGCCCCCTTCAAGGTTGCATGTATTTTCGCCATTTACCTTTACAACATTACCCTTTTCATCAAGGATGAGGTAAGCCTCTGTTTCATCAAGCACCTGATCCGTCTTAGACGTCTTATCGGCAGCGGACAGCTGATAGATCTTAGCGATCCCAAGTACTCTTTCGACCTCTGAACTAAGCTTTGAATCCGTGATATAAAGCCCGAAAACTTCAAGCATCACTGCAAAGGACACAAAGACGATCAGCTCTATTACGATAAAACCTATGAGCGATCCGCTCAGGTTTGATCTTTTCAGTTTGCGAAGTTTCTGTTCCTTTAGATTTGCCATGTGCTAGCCTCAGTCAAGCTTGAGCATCTCAATATTCTCAAGTTCATCCTCATAAAAGTCTTCGCTCTCCTCGAAGTAATCGAGAGGGCAGGAAAATCCGTAATAATATGTGAAGCTGTCGGTAAGTATCACTATTCCCTTGCCTACCTTACTGTCCTCATTTGCCCCGCTGGTCCACTCAACCTCATAAGCTGATAATGACAGAAGCCTTGACAGGTCATCATCATATTCCATCTCAGTCACATTGGCATCCTTGTCTATTTGGGACCCTATGAAGTTCTTAACGTAAGCATCTTCCGCCTGATCGCTGCTTATCGAGTTGGGCGCGCACATGTTTGTTATGACCGTAAGGCCGTCCTGCGTCATATCCTGATAGAAATACGTACCGTCTTCGTTGTTCTCGTTCCTGATGTTCTCAAGGCCCGTAAAAGAAGGAGCTTTTACAGCCATATCATTCTTTGATCCGCTATCGGCACCACCTGCGCCTTCCTCTGCATCCGTAGCCAGATCTTCCTTCACAGGATCCTCATATACAAAACCCGGCTTTATTATGTCTGCAAGATCGGTGTAACTGATCTCTATCTGCTGTGCTCCGTCAGCATAGGAATTAAGATCATAGGGGTTGAAATAGAACATGATACCTCTGCTGTTCATGGTAAATATATAGGCGAATTTATCATCCCCTGTTTTCTTATCATCTATGACGTATGTATCAAGTGAAGAATCAAGATCAAACCAGTTTCCGTCGGGATATTCTTTATTGAGCCTTTCCTTTAAGATACTCCTGAGTTTCACATCATCCGTCAGTATATCGGAAAGCGGTATGTCTTCTCCTGTCTTTGTATAAATGTTCATCGTTTCATAATAATAATCCGGATGAGCTCCGCCAAGGTATCCGTATTCCATCCTGAGCATGCTGACCACCTTGTCATCTGCGTTCATAAGCTGGGTCTCGGAATAACGGAAGAAGGTATAATCCTCTCCGTACTTTCTCTGCTCCTCAGCAAATTCAAGGGCATCTTCCCTGCTGTCATCTATAGCCTGCCGGTAGAATTCCTTTTCGTCTTCATCGATCTTCTTGAGCTTTGCATCAAGGGCCGGATAATCCCTTGCGGATATGTCACTTAAGAGATAGGAATTCCCGTAGCTTTCAAAGACTTTATGTTCACCGTCCTTATCATATTCGGTCATGTCAAAGGGAACGGATTTCAGTTCCGGAAGTACGACCGTGTCCTCTTCAGAGATCTCATCGGCTGCAGGAGCCGTTTCTTCAGTCTTAACATTCTCTGAAGCATCCGCCTCTGTGACAGATGACCGGTCAGTCTGAGCGGCTGCCCCATCCTCCGTGTTGATGTTTATATTCGCGTTACATGCGCCAAGCCCTGTCATGACAAGTGCAAGGCAGATCATCAGTGCAAGCTTTCTCTTTTTCATGGACATACCCTTCTTTCTACTTGTTCCATTTACTTGTGTTCCGTACGACAATTAACTGTACAATAATCTACACCTGAAGCAGGTCCTGTCTGACAGGGAACCAGTCGTTCGCCACGATGGTATCCTTGCAGACACCCACTTCTCTTAACATTAACAGTCCAGATAGTTTTATTATACTGTGCCGGAATGATCAGATCCTACATTCTCAGCATCACTTCACTGAATACATTCTCACCCTTATATATATACTGTCTGTGTACACGCTTACTGACCGCACATACGATCTCATAGGGAATGGTATCGGCCATGATCGCCATATCCTCTATGGGATTGCCGGGCCCGAATATCTCGATCTCATCCCCAACGCCGACACCCGGTTTGTCGGTGAGATCTATCATGCACATATCCATACAGATCCTTCCCAGCACCTTAGCAGGCCCTTCCGATGTCATGACGCTGTAGCGGTCTGACAGACACCGCATGAAACCGTCGGCATATCCGTAAGGAATGACCCCGACCCTTGTCTTTTGGTCTGTGGTAAACATGCCCCCGTAGCTTATCTTGGTTCCTTCGGGATAGATCTTGATGGTGCTGACGGTAGTCTTCATGGTCATTACAGGTTTAAGCTGCAGCTTCCTTGCATATTCTCCGTATCCGTACAGAAGGAGGCCGGGACGTACCATATCAAGGAACATTTCCGGGTGGTCACAGGTGGCACCCGTGTTGGCACAGTGTTTGAGTTTGAACTTACAGGCCCTCCTGTTCTCCACAGCGGATATCACATTCCTGAAGAGCTCAAACTGGTGCCGGGTATATTCAACCGATGCTTCATCATCTTCGTCTGCGACTGCGAAATGAGTGAATATACCTTCCGCATCAAGTCCGGGCAGGCCGCAGGCAAAACATATCCCTTCTACACCGTGTTCAAAATAATCACCCTCGCATATATATCCCAGTCTGCTCATCCCGGTATCGACCTTGATATGGACCTTCAGAGACCCGCCGTACCTGATGGCTTCTTCGCTGTACTCCTTTGCTTTGGCCTCACAGGTGACTGCCTGGGTGATGTTAAAACAGATAAGCCTGTCAACCTGCTCACGGGGCGTATGACCCAGTATCAGTATGGGCATTGTGATACCGTTAAAACGAAGTTCCATTGCCTCGTCTATGGATGATACTGCCAGATAATCGGTGCCAAGGCTCTGCAGTCTCTTGGCAGTCATGACGGCACCATGTCCGTATGCATCTGCCTTTACGATCCCGCAGAATGCGACATTTTCCCCGATATGCTGCCTTATCCTGTTATAGTTGTATTCGAGAGCATCAAGATCTATCTCGGCCCATGTTCTCTTTAGAGTTGATTTCATAAAACAACTTCCTTTATGTGTCATAAGCTGTCAGCGATAACGGTTCTATAGTGTCAACGGGGACGGCTCATTTTGACAGCTTTTCATAAAAGCTGACAAATAGAACCGCCCCCTGTGACAACTCTGTAAGAGCCGTCCCCATTGACACTAGATCATATTTATTATCAGAATTTGCCGGCTTTTGCAGCTTCCTCGATCGAAACAGCCGTTGAAACAGTCATTCCGACCATGGGGTTATTACCTGCACCGATAAGACCCATCATCTCAACATGGGCGGGAACCGATGAAGACCCTGCGAACTGGGCATCTGAATGCATACGTCCCATTGTATCGGTCATACCGTAGGATGCGGGACCTGCTGCCATGTTATCGGGATGAAGTGTACGTCCTGTACCACCGCCTGATGCAACCGAGAAGTACTTCTTGCCGGCCTCAAGTCTCTCCTTCTTGTATGTTCCTGCAACGGGATGCTGGAAACGAGTAGGATTGGTGGAGTTACCCGTGATGGATACGTCAACGTTCTCTTTCCACATGATGGCAACACCTTCGCAAACGTCATTGGCGCCGTAACAGTTGACCTTTGCACGTGGAGAAGCGGGATCCTTGCTGTAGCACTTTCTGGATACTTCCTTGACGGTGTTTGTATAAGGATCATACTCTGTCTCAACAAAAGTGAACCCGTTGATACGTGAGATGACCTGGGCAGCATCCTTGCCAAGTCCGTTAAGGATGACACGAAGGGGTGTCTTGCGGACCTTATTGGCCTTCTCTGCTATACCGATGGCACCTTCAGCTGCCGCAAATGATTCATGACCTGCAAGGAAAGCGAAGCACTCGGTCTCCTCTTCAAGGAGCATCTTACCAAGGTTACCGTGTCCGAGACCGACCTTACGTGTGTCTGCAACTGATCCGGGGATACAGAATGCCTGAAGGCCTTCGCCTATAGCAGCTGCAGCATCGGCAGCCTTACGGCAGTCCTTCTTGATGGCGATGGCTGCACCTACCGTGTAAGCCCATTTGGCGTTTTCAAAACAGATGGGCTGGATACCCTCTATAAGATGATATACATCGATACCTGCCTTGTCACAGATATCCTTACATTCTTCTATTGATGAAATGCCGTATTCCTTGAGCTTGGCAAGGATCTGGGGCTCTCTTCTCTCATATGATTCAAATAATGCCATTTTCCAAGTCCTCCTTACTCTTTAATCTCTTTGTCGGTTCTGGGGTCAATGAGCTTAACAGCATCAGCCACGCGTCCGTACTGACCGCTGGCCTTCTCAAGAGCAACCTTGGGATCTTCTCCGCCCTTGATGAAATCCATCATCCTGCCAAAGTTTACATACTTGTAACCGATGATCTGATCTTCCTCGTCAAGTGCGATCGCCGTGATATAACCTTCTGTAAGTTCAAGGTATCTGGGACCCTTCTTAAGGGTTCCGTATGTGGTACCTACCATGGTACGCATTCCCTTGCCCAGATCCTCAAGTCCGGCGCCTATTGCAAGACCGTCCTCAGAGAATGCAGACTGTGAACGTCCGTATACGATCTGGAGGAAAAGCTCTCTCATAGCCGTATTGATGGCATCGCACACAAGGTCTGTGTTAAGAGCTTCAAGTATGGTAAGTCCGGGAAGAATCTCGGCTGCCATAGCTGCAGAATGGGTCATTCCGGAACATCCGAGCGTCTCAACAAGAGCTTCCTGGATGATACCGTCTTTTACATTAAGGGAAAGCTTGCAGGCACCCTGCTGGGGAGCACACCAGCCAACACCGTGTGTATAGGCGGAAATATCCTTTACTTCCTTAGCCTTTACCCATTTAGCTTCTTCGGGTATCGGAGCACAGCCGTGATGAACGCCCTGCGCTACCGGACACATTAATTCAACTTCTTTTGAATAAACCATGCAACATAACTCCTTTCAGAATTGTATTAGTTCATTAAAAACGCTTTATATATTTTCTCACAATCATGTGAAAAAATCCATACAAAAATTACTTCTTCTTTTGTCTGACATAATATTCGGCGCTCTTGCCGAACATCTTCCTTACCATTCCCTGATTGGAAAGGTCCCTTACATAATTGGTCCGTCTTGCCACATAATCATTGAGCTTGGTCATGTATTCATCCGCGGCAAGCTCCCCGGAGGCCACCATGGTCAGCCCCTTTTCCCAGCTGGCTGTGAGCTTGGGATCGAGCAGGGCCTTTATGGAAACATCCACGACATCATATACCATCTCTCCAAGCTGGGCAGGGGTTATGACCTGGGTCTTCTTATTCATGGTAAGATATTTGATATTGCCGAGTTTTTCAAGTATACCCGCCCTGGTCGCACTGGTACCTATGCCGCTTCCCTTGATCTGGGCGCGCAGTTCCTCGTCTTCTATCAGCTGCCCCGCATTCTCCATGGCCAGCATCATGGTCCCGGTCGTATACCGCTTGGGCGGACTGGTCTCCCCTTCCTTTATGGTAAAGTCGCCAATATCTGCCTGTGATCCTTTTTTAAGCTTTTTGAGCGTCTCAAGAAAAGCTCCGTCTACAGCTGCATCCTCTTCCTCTTCGGCCTCATCTTTATCTTCCTTGTCTTTGGTCCTGTCTTTTAAATAAGACGGCCTTGATATTGCAAGAAAACCTTCCTTATCAAGGACTTTGAAGTTGGCAAAAAAGCTCTCACCGGCCACATCCACTTCAAGGCTTACCTTCTGGTATATGGCTGCGGGATAGAATATGCTCAAGAATCTCCTGACTATCAGTTCATATATTTTAGCCGACCTGTCCGACAGGTTCTTTAAGGCTTCAAAGCCCTGCCCGGTCGGTATTATGGCATAATGATCCTCTATGAGCTTGTCATTTACATATCTTGTCTTTGCTATACCTTCGTAGGCCTTATCATCCATTATGCCCTTTGCTATGTCGGCAACGGGTCCGTAGGCCGTAAGACCTCTTATGTTCTTTGCTATCTCCTTGGCAACAGCTGTCGAAAGCACCCTGGCATTTGTTCTGGGATAAGTTGTCAGCTTCTTCTCGTAGAGTTCCTGGGCCACATTTAGGGTGTCAGCGGGACTGATCTTGAACAGTTTGGAACAGTCGGCTGACAGCTCGGTCAGATTGTAGAGAAAGGGCGGGTTTTTGGTCTCTTTTTTCTTACTTATGCCGGTAAGGGTACCCTTACCTTCCGATCTTTCTCTTATCTTATCGATAAAAGAGGAGGCCTCGTCCCTGTCAAGAAAACCGTTATCCTTGTAGAGCTTTGGAGACATATAGTACTCACTCTTCTCGGTCGCTTTCCAGGCGGCTGTAAATGAGACGTCATTTATTTTGCATTCCGCAGATATCCTGTAAAAGGGAGTTTTGACGAAGGCTCTTATCTCACGTTCACGTCTTACCACCATACCGAGTACGCAGGTCATGACCCGGCCTACGGCAACCACAGAATAATTCTGGCCAAGAAAACCTGCTATGGTATCACCGTACTTAAGAGTAAGAGCCCTGGAAAAGTTGATACCCATGAGGTAGTCCTCCTTGGCCCGCAGATAGGCGCTGTCGGCTATGGAATCATACTCGGATATATCCTTTGCATTTTTGATCCCCTCCCTGATGGCTTCCTCGGTCTGTGAATCTATCCACACTCGTTTCTGCACCTTGCCGGTCACATTGGCCATTGAGGCCACCAGCCTGTAAATGTATTCCCCTTCCCTTCCCGAGTCGGTACATACATATATGGTATCCACATCTTCGCGGTTCAAAAGGCGTGATACTATGGAAAACTGCTTTTCGGATGCCTTTATGATCTCATACTTGTATTCGGACGGTAAAAAAGGGAGCGTAGCAAAGCTCCACTTTTTGTATTTCATATCATATGCATCCGGATAAGACATTGTGACAAGATGTCCGACACACCAGGTTATGATACAGTTATTTGATTCGAGATAGCCGTCATTGGATTTTGCAGAAAGCTTCAAAGCCTCGGCAAACTGCTTTGCGACACTGGGCTTTTCGGCTATAAAAACACTTTTGGACATTGGCTGGATCTACTCCGTTTTGACCTTAGAGCATCTTTTCAAGAAAGGCTTTAAGACGTTCGTTCTGCGGATGTTCAAAGAAATTGACGGGATCGTTTTCCTCAAGGATCCCCTTATCTGCCATGAACATAATGCGGTGGGCCACTTCCCTGGCAAAAGCCATCTCATGGGTAACAACGATCATGGTCATTTTTTCCCCGGCAAGCTCGCGCATAACCTCAAGGACCTCGCCTACCATCTCGGGGTCAAGAGCACTTGTGGGCTCATCAAAAAGCATGACATCAGGCTCCATGCAAAGAGACCTCGCAATGGCTATACGCTGCTGCTGGCCGCCTGAAAGCTGGTGAGGGTATGAGTATGCACGGTCGGCAAGCTTTACGCGCTCAAGGAGCTTCATGGCACGCTCATCAGCCTCTTCCTTTGATATGCCCTGCAGCTTTACCGGCCCGATGGTGAGATTGGACAGCACATTTAAATGCGGGAAGAGATTGAACTGCTGGAATACCATTCCCATCTTCTGCCTGTGCCTGTCTATGTCGACCTTGGGGTCCAAGATATTGGTACCTTCAAAGAGGATCTGGCCGGATGTGGCTTCCTCAAGGCGGTTCAGGCACCGGAGAAAGGTGCTTTTGCCGGCTCCGGAAGGTCCGACTATGAAGGCCACTTCTCCTTCGTGGAAGCTCACGTTCACATCCGAGAAGACCACCAGATCATGGCGGCTGTTATGAAATTCCTTGGTGAGATCTTTAACCTCGATCAAAGGTTTTCTACTGTCAGTGGTCACTGTTCTTCAGATTCCTTTCGAGTTTCTTGACAAGCCTGTCAAACATGAGCACAAAGAAAAGGTAAATGGCCGCAGCCATAAGGAGCGGCATAAAGGCCGAATAGGTCTGGCTCCTGATGATGTCAGCTCCCCTTGTAAGATCGTTCATTGCTATATATCCGGCTACCGATGTTTCCTTGAGAAGGACTATCATCTCGTTGCCGAGTGCAGGAAGTACGTTCTTGATGGCCTGGGGAAGTATGAAATACAGCATGGTCTGGGTATAGGAAAAGCCCAGACTTGCCCCTGCCTCAAACTGGCCCTGGTCGATGGACATTATACCTGCCCTTATGATCTCCGCAACATAGGCTGCCGAATTCAGACCGAAGGCTATAAAGGCTACTATGATCTTGGGTATGTTGACCGATGCAAATATAACAAAATAGACGATCAGAAGCTGAAGCACCATGGGCGTCCCGCGGATGACCGTGATATAAAGATGAGCAAACAGGTTGGCAGCCTTCCATTTACCGGTCTTGTCATGAGTGGACCTTACATAAGCAAGTAAAAAACCCAGCAAAATACCCACCACGACCGCAACGATCGTGATGAGTAATGTATTGCCAAGACCCGATATCAGGTACATGTACCTGTCATCTTTTATGAAATTCAGGTATAGATTTTCCTTAAGGCTCATTATTATTCAGCTTTGATATACTTACCGATGATCTCGTCTATCTTGCCGGACTCCTGAAGTTTCTTGAGAGAAGCATTGATCTGGTCAAGGAGCTCCGTATTCTCTTTCG
Organism: Lachnospiraceae bacterium; assembly: GCA_024693225.1. Taxonomy (GTDB): domain Bacteria; phylum Bacillota; class Clostridia; order Lachnospirales; family Lachnospiraceae; genus UBA2868. Next base: position 15,863 of record JAILLI010000113.1, on the reverse strand, counting down.
CAACACCTATGGCATATTCTTCAACCGTGAATTCCTCATCTATCATCTTAAGACCTTCATTCTCCGAAACAAAGACCTTACCGGGCTCACGGTCAACGATAACTGCATCGATCTTGTCCTGTGAAAGGGCGTTTATGGCCTCAAAGAATTTTGAATAACGTTCTATCGTCGCATCCTTGATATCTTCGGCATAGATATCCCCTGTCGTTCCTATCTGAACACCGATCGTTTTGCCTTCAAGATCGTCAGGTGTCGTAACTTCAGAACCTTCCTTTACAACAATGACCTGAGCGGCCTCTGTATAGGGATCGGTAAAATTGATATTCTTCTTGCGGTCTTCCGTAACAGTAAGTCCTGCCATTGCTATATCTGCCTTTCCGGTCTGAACGGCAGCTATGACAGAATCAAAAGCCATATCTTCTATAACCAGTTCCCTGCCAAGATCATCGGCGATAAGCTTGGCGATCTCGGGATCGATACCAATTATCTCATTTCCCTCTACACTCTCATAGGGAGGAAAAGCGGCATTGGTAGCCATGACCAGTTTCTTTGATGAACTGCCGCATGCACAAAGACAGAGCATGGCACATACAACACTTGATAAAACCATTAACTTTTTCATGTTTTTGGACCTCCAGATTTCTTGAACCTTTGTAAAATCAACTATTTATATAACTTACCATCATATTTGGCCCCTGTCAATGAAGCCTTTGATCTTTTCCCTCTATCAGCTTGAGCCCCGGGGTCTCTCCTTCCATGGTCACAAGTTTCTGATCAAAGCCCCCTGAAGAAAACAGCCAGATATTATCACACATAAGCCTGTTCTTTCTGACCGATGCCCTGACATCCTCGTAGGTTTTATGGGTCATATGGGCTGTCCCGTATTTACAGGCGCATGCTATAACACTCCCTCCGGCCGCAACGATTATGAAATCAATGGCATCATACCTGTCATTGTATTCCTCGACAGAGGCCAGCTTAAAGGTCAGACGTCCTTCTCTTTGCAGATATCTGATATGATCCATGCAAAAGAGCGGGTATACGCTTCCCGTAAACTCATCGATCCCGTGTTCTATATACCTTCTGTAAAATCTCTCGGGTCCGGATATCTGCAGGAGGGATGCGTTCGCATAAACATACCTGTAATAAAACCTTATAAGCTGGTCCTTTATGACATAGATACCGGCCTTCCTGCTGTCGGAAGCCTCGGCAGCAGCCTCATTTATCTTCTTTTCGACGATATCATATTCCATGAGCTTCTTCAGATAGACCGCAAGCTTTGCCCTGTCTGTCCCGGTCGCCTTATGAAGATCTTTGGGTTTTGTCATGCCCGCGGCGAGATTTACCAGTATCGTATTATATACCTGGGGTTCCCTTATCTCCCTTGGCAGATATGAATCGGGGTCAAAATCGCGGCTGCTCCATATGGCCAGATACTTCACCACCATATCACGGAGTGTTGTTTTTTCTGTGATATCATTGTAAATGGCGCATTTGCCGCCTGCAAAGGAATATATGCCGATCATCTCTTCATATGGCATCTTTGGAAAGCATGCCGCAAACTCAGCCGGGGTATATGGCCGAAGTTTAAGGACCCCGCTTATCTCGGAAGATCTCCTTCCTATGATACGGAGCATGTCATTCTCAACCCATCCGCTGTCATCCGATACCAGAAGGAACATGGCGGATCCGAGCCTGGATCTGTCGGACAGAAGGCTTGTCAGGAAATTTACGAAGGTCGGATTTTCTTTAATCAGATATGAAAAATCATCCAGGATTATCAGTTTCTTCCTGTCCGTATGCTCATTGATATATGATCCGATAAGTCTTTCATAATCATCTTCGGGAAATACGGGTGTTCTTGTCTGTTCATGAAGTGCGCGTGCAAAGAAGAGCTTCTGTGTCGTATCATCCACGGCCCTTGCCCTGTAGTAAAGGCAGTCCTTATCACGCATCAGATCTGTGATCACCTCGATAAGGCCGTAGGACTTGTCGCCATACAGAAGTGCGATATCATTGGATGGTCTGTCATAAATATCCTGCAGGAACTGCAGATCTTTTTTTCTGTACATATATCTGTATTATGAAGCCTATCGCCCATTTGGATCGTCTTGCATTACAACATCTTCGATGACACCTTATGACGTAGGACGGTCGCCCATTTGGATCGCCTTAGATTACAATATCGACTTCGTCCCTCGCCGGGATGGCATCTCACATTTTCAATGTGAGATATTCGATGTCGCCGTGTCACAAGGTTCCTTCATCTTCGATGACACCTTATGACGTAGGACGGTCGCCCATTTGGATCGTCTTGCATTACAACATCGACTTCGTCGATGTCGCCGTGTCACAAGGTTCCGTCATCTTCGATGACACCTTATGACATATTATGGCATCTGTCTTATGAGCAGTTTCTCGAATTCAACCTTGCTTATGGGCCTGCCCAGCAGGAAGCCCTGTATGATGTCGATCTTCTTCTCACGAAGGTAATTGAACTGCTCTCTAGTCTCTACTCCCTCCGCAACGGTCTCAAATCCCAGCTTCTTGGACATTTCGATAACACTCTCATATATGATGCCGGAACTGTCGTCCTTAACAGCCGTTTCAATGAAGGACCTGTCGATCTTGATCGTATCTATGGGGATCTGTCTCAGATAGGAAAGGGATGAAAAGCCCGTACCGAAGTCATCAAGGCTCACCCTGATCCCAAGTCCACGCAGGGTCTTGATCTTATCTATGACATCTTCAAAGTTGTTTATGAAAACAGACTCGGTTATCTCAAGCTCGAGCACTTCGGGACTGACACCATAGAGGCTGAGCGCATGGGACACAGTGTCCACAAAGTTCTCTTTTTCAAGCGATACAGCCGATATGTTCACGGAAAGGATCATGGGTATATGATACTTGGTCCTCCAGTCATTGAAGGTCTTGAGTGCTTCCTTCAGGACAAAGTTTCCTATGGGAACTATGGCTCCGTTCTTTTCCGCTATCGGTATGAACTCATCGGGAGATGTAATAAATCCGTCGCCCTCGGGATCCGGCCAGCGGAGAAGGACCTCGGCTCCCCGGAGCTTTCCGTCCGATGCATAATACTGTGGCTGGTAATAGAGCTGAAAGCCGTTTGTCTCTATGGCTTCCTTGAGCTGCTTTTCTACCGATATGTTATTGATGAACTTGTTCAGAATCTCAAGTTCGAAGTACTGTATCCCGTTCTTGCCCCTCTCTTTTGCCTTATAGAGGACTATCTCCGCATTCTTGATGACTTCGAGAGCCGTCCTTCCGGCATCCGGATATTCAGCCACTCCGCATGATACGGTAAACATAAGCTCTGTCTTGTTGGTCAGGACAAAGGGATGACGGAGTCGTTCCTTGATCTTGCGGTAAACAACATCGGCACTGCGCTGTCCGCAGGGATTGTATACGGCAATGACAAAAACGTCACTTCCGAAACGGCCCACCAATATATCATCGCTGTTAAAGTCTTTGAGATACTGGCCGAACTCCTGAACCAGTTCATCACCGAACAGAAGCCCTATCGAATCGTTGATCTTCTTGAAATCATCTATATCAACGAACATGATCTCCACGCTCGTCTCCTCGCTGTCGGCAAGTTCGCACATATCACGGAATTTTCTGACGAAATAATTCCTGTTGTAAACGCCGGTCAGCGAATCATAGAAGGCCAGGTATTCGAGTTCTTCCGAGTTCATCTTTATCTTGGTGATATCCTTGATGGAAATGATCTTCTCGATCGGCCTGTGCTCGTCATCATAGGTTACTTTTGCAAAACAGGACAGCCAGTAGCGCTTGTTCCTGCTCCTGACCTCACAGCTTCCGCTCTCAAGGCCCTCCCTTTCGAGTTCCAGCATATGTATGCGGAATTCGTCCTGATCCTCATCCAGGAGTAGGTTCAGCATATAAGACTCATCATAGGGATGATTGGCTATCTTCTCCCCTACCATATCGTCCCATGGGCCCACAAGATCGACCTTAGCCGGAGATGACTTGAGATCAAAATACATGAAAAGAGTGCCGGAACACTCTGCGATGCGCCGGTACATCTTTTCGCTCTTCATTAATCTTTCATTTAAAGCCGTAAGCAGATCGACCTGGTATTTTAAATCGTCCAATTTGTTTCTCTTTCGCCTTTTATTTTCCCGTAATGTAGCCCTTTGCCTTTAAGAGTTCCGCACAAAGGACACCGCCGCCCGCAGCACCACGAAGGGTATTGTGGGACAGTCCCACGAACTTGTAATCATAAACGGTATCTTCGCGAAGTCTTCCTATGGAAATGCCCATACCCCTCTCATAATCAACATCAAGCTTTACCTGGGGTCTGTCATCTTCCTCCATATATCTTATGAACTGTTCGGGGGCTGAAGGAAGTTTAAGCTTCTGAGGCTCACCCGAATAGGTGACGAGCTTTTCTATAAGCTCCTCTTTTGTCGCCTTCTTCCTGAATTTAACAAATACAGCGGCAGTGTGACCGTCAAGGACCGGTACTCTTATGCACTGACAGGTTATGAGCGGACCTGCTGCCTTTACTATCTGTCCGTCTGATACAGTTCCCAGTATGCGAAGAGGCTCCTGCTCGGACTTCTCCTCTTCTCCTCCTATATAGGGGATGACATTCTCCACCATCTCGGGCCAGTCCTTAAAGGTCTTCCCGGCTCCGGATATGGCCTGATATGTGGTGGCAACAACCTCGTAGGGTTCAAAATCAGCCCATGCCGCAAGGGCCGGAGTGTAGCTCTGTATGGAACAGTTGGGCTTGACAGCGATAAAACCTCTCTTCGTTCCCAGACGTTTTCTCTGATGATCTATGACTTCCATATGGGAAGGATTGATCTCCGGGATCAGCATGGGGACATCCGGTGTCCAACGGTGCGCACTGTTGTTTGAAACGACCGGTGTCTCGCACTTTGCATATGCCTCCTCTATGGCACGGATCTCATCCTTTGTCATGTCTACGGCTGAAAAAACAAAGTCCACCTGATCGGCAACGTTCTCAACCTCATTAACGTTCAGAACCGTCATGTCCTTAACGGCTGCCGGCATGGGGCTTTTCATCTTCCACCTGTCGGATACTGCCTCGGCATAGGTTTTACCCGCACTTCTCGGACTTGCCGCTATGGCTTTCACCTCAAACCAGGGATGGTCTTCAAGAAGGGATATGAACCTCTGGCCAACCATTCCCGTACCACCTAAGATACCAACTCTTAACTTCTCACCCATAACTTATCTCCTCAACCATTCTTTTGCTTCTTTTATATATGCATCCATGGCAGCCGGTGCCGGACCGCCTTTGGTAAGACGGTTGTCAACACACGCTTCCATGCTTATGGCATCATATATATCCTCATCAAAATACCCGCTTATCGACTGAAGTTCCGACAGGGTACAGTCCTCGATCGATTTGGAATTTTGGTCACAGTATAGCACAACCTTGCCGATAATACCATGCGCATCTCTGAAAGGCACTCCCTTTCCGACCAGATAATCAGCCGCATCCGTCGCATTTGTAAAGCCCTTTGCCGCCGACTGTCTCATAACATCGGTATTGAAAGTCATGGTGGATATCATGCCGGTAAAGAGCTCAAGGCAGTTTCGCACCGTATCCATGGCATCAAATGCGCTCTCCTTGTCCTCCTGCATATCCTTGTTATATGCAAGGGGCAGACCCTTCATGGTCGTAAGAAGTGCCATAAGATCCCCGTAAACCCTTCCACACTTGCCCCTGGTCAGCTCTGCTATATCGGGGTTCTTCTTCTGGGGCATTATGCTCGAACCCGTTGCATATGCATCATCTATGCTCACAAATCTGTATTCATTGCTGTTCCAGATGATGATCTCTTCGCAAAATCTGGACAGATGCATCATTATGATGGAAAGGGCCGAAAGATATTCTATCAGATAATCACGGTCGGATACGGAATCCATGGAATTGGCCGTTGGGGCCGCAAAGCCAAGCTGCCTTGCCACCATGTCACGGTCAAGGGGAAAAGTTGTTCCGGCAAGGGCTCCCGCACCCAAAGGACAGTAATTCATCCTCTCATATATATCGCAAAGCCGTCCGTGATCCCTTTTGAACATCTCAAAATATGCGGCAAAATGATGGGCCAGGGTCACGGGCTGTGCCTTCTGGAGATGGGTAAAGCCCGGCATCACAGTATCCCTGTTCTTTTCGATGACCTCGAGGATCTCCTTAAGAAGCCCTGTCAGGGCCTCCTTTGCGGCCTCTATGTCATCTCTGGTGTATAATCTCATATCCAGTGCGACCTGATCGTTCCTGGATCTGCCGGTATGCATCTTCTTGCCTGCATCTCCGATCCTGTCTATAAGGACAGCCTCAACAAAGCTGTGGATATCCTCCTGCCCGGGATCTATCTCAAGCTTGCCCGACGTCACATCGGAGTATATACCGTCAAGGCCGGAAATGATGAGTTCTGCTTCATCCTCTGTAATGATACCGCATGCCATGAGCATATTGACATGGGCCTTTGAGCCTCTTATATCGCACTCTAAAAGTCTTTTGTCAAAGCTTAAGGAAGCATTGAACTCAAAAACCTTTCTGTCCGTTTCTTTTGTAAATCTTCCGCCCCATAACTGAGCCATATACATACCTCATACTATAAAAAATCGGAACAGGGACATGCCCTGTTCCCATAAAGCTCCCGGCCGGATTCGAACCGGCGACCTACGCATTACGAATGCGTTGCTCTACCAGCTGAGCCACGGAAGCAAACCGGGAAGACCCCTTACGACACCGTGAGCGTCATCTCGCACGATTATATATTATTAAGAAACTTATTGCAAGCCCTTTATACATCCCAGTCGTCGTCTGAGCTCACATCATAATCGAAATCCCAATCATCATTTGATGAAGATTTATTTAACTTCTTATCATAATCCAGATCCTTATGAGGCTTCTTCTTGGGTGTGGGCAAAGGATTGGGCAGGGGCTTTGAAGGTGCGACATCCGTTGCGATGCTCACCGTCTTTGCAGGGCCTGAACCCACGGTCTTGATCCTTCTTACGCTCTTACCGGGTGGCAGAGCTGCCTCCTTCTGTCCGAAGCCCTTGTGTTTCCTGCTTTCGGCTTTCTCCTTGACAGGCTTTTCTTTGACTGTCTTCTCCTTGGCCGGCTTTTCCTTTATACCTTTTTTCTTTACGGCTTTTTCAGTTACCGGTTCACTATCCAAAGCTTCCCCGGTCACAGGCTCCTCGACCTGCGGCTCGGGCATCAGAGGCTTTTCCAAGACAGGCATATTGACCTTCTTGGCCCTGGCCGATGCAACCTTAGGAATATCAGGTTCCGCTTCAACTCTTCTGCCCGGATGATCCGGTTCGAGATCTATCTTTGTGACGTTTCTCTTGATCTTTTCAACCACGGGTTCAGGTTCATCAGTTGTAAGTCCGCCTCCCGTGACAAGTTTATCTCTTCCGTCAAACTCGGAATGATCCTGGCCAACTCCAACCTCATCCTCATCAAACAGTTCATCATCTCCAAATCGCTCGGGCCTCTTCCAGGCAGGAAGAGGACTGTTGTTGTATGCACTGTTTGCACTCGCATGCATCTCGGCATTGGGCTCGTAAACATTCTTCTGTCTGCCGACGGTCTGGCTGATGCCTGTGGGTGTCACTGTGGTTACTTTTACATCAAGATCGGAATTATCTTCGCTGTCAAGGAAGAAATCCTCATCATAATCATCAAGGGCTCCCGTCTCTTCATCCTGACGGCGTCCGTATTTAAGAGAAAGTTTATGCTCCTCATCCTTGATCTTTCTATACAGATCCTCATCACTTCCAATGAATATAAGGGCTTTTGCTCTCTTGACGAAATCGCCTTCACTCATCTGTGCGGCATTCTTGAGGTTTGACCTGGTTGCCGCGGCCATCTCCTTGCGGCCGGTCTTTTCAAGAGCATCGAGTGCATTTACGCCAACCTTGAGTTCGGGATGATGATCAAGGTACAGATAATGGATACCTGTTGACGACGCTATTATAAAGACCGTGATGAAGAGGAACTTCTGGCTCTCCCTGTTCTGCTGGAACATGAGCATGACCACGGCTCCGACAATGAGCATACTTATGGTTATGACATAATCCTTCTGCTCCTTGACAGCAAGTATTATGCAGCTGATGGTCATCATCAGTATGAACATATAGAGTATCTGGTTGAGCACGATCACCCATGATATGGACAGATCCGAATAAACTCCCATGCCGACTGTGCCTTCGGATTCGGATATGAACATATAGTTATCCGTTACATTCCTGTCAGTTGTGGAAAGTTCCGCGTTAAAGGAATGATAGACATCGGAAAATTCGGAAACCTGGCCCGTATTGGCATTGGTAGAAGGGTCAAAAGCCGACAGCTCCGATGCAAAGACCGTTCCCAGATCCACTCCCATATGGGTTGATTTGACAAAGCACATGAGGATCAGGATGACAAGACCTGCCGCAAAAGCTATGAGCATGTTGAAGGTCTTGGGATTGTGTGATATGGCCGAGAAAAGTACGACAAGGGCTACAGGTATTATCATAAAAGGTTCCACGAAGATGATGATACCTATCAGCAGGCTCCCTATGATCGTATAGGCTATACCGCCGCGGTCCTTCCAGCCCTCCTTCTGTTCCTTGACATGTTTGTCATAGGAAACAAGGGATATGAGCGACAGGGCTGCTCCGAGGAAAAAGGCGGCGACCATGGGCTCTGAAGAAAATGAATATACCGCAAATGTCTGGGACGGGATCAGGGCACAAAGCGCAACTGCAAAAAGCCCGCACATGGAATTTGTGAACTTCCTGACTATCCTGAAGGTCAGATAACCGCACAGTATGATAAAGAAAGCATTGACCCACATGAAAGCCCTGGCATCAGGTGTGACTATGCGGAATACTACTGACAGTATCAGGGAATACAGATATTGTCCCGGATTGGCATTTGCCAGATTGATAAGATCGTGGCTCTGCGAATAGGTGCCATCAACCATGGCAACGGCACCTCTGTAGATCGGACTGTCATCAGGAGAAAGAGATGTGTAATAGCGCATCCTTGTAACAAGAAAGAGACCCGCAGCTACGACCAGTCCGATCGCAACCACCAGCCTGTGGTAAGAGCTTTGCTGCTCAGTCCCCGATATCGCTATGAGCTTGGTGAACAGATTGCACAGAAGGAACAGGACCAGCAGTATAAATCCGAATATCACTGCATAAAAGAAGCCCTGATTCTGACTGATTATCTGCTCGAAAACCGTGATGTACAGTACATAGACCGTACATATGAGCGCGATAACGGCAGATGTCATTAAAATGGGATCTGTCTTCTTATTCTCCATCTTCCTCTAAGTTGGTATATACAGCCTGTACATCATCATCCTCATCCAGAAGATCAAGTGTACGGTTAAGCATCTTAAGGGCTTCCTCGTCGGTCACCTTTACATAGTTCTGCGGGATCATGGTCACTTCGGCAGATACCATGGCGACCCCCGCATCCTCAAGTGCCTTACGGACACTCTCGCACGAATCCGGATCGGTAAGTATCTCGAAGCTGTCATCCTCTTCGTTAAAATCATCCGCTCCGGCGTCAAGGGCCAGCATCATGAGCTCATCCGGATCCATATCACATTCTTCCTTATCGATGATGATCTGCCCCTTCCTGTCAAACATGAAAGATACGCAGCCCTGGGCACCTATGCTCCCGTTTCCTTTTGTAAAGGCGCTCCTGACATTTGCCGCTGTGCGGTTTGCATTATCCGTAAGCGTCTCAACGATGATGGCTATACCGTTGGGACCGTACCCTTCATATGTATAATTCTTGTAATTGACACTGCCCGCATCTCCGGCAGCCTTCTTGATGCCGTTATTTATGGTGTCATTGGGCATGTTATTGGCCTTGGCCTTTGCTATAACAGCGGCCAGCTTGTAATTGTTGGCAGGGTCAGGCCCTCCCTCCTTGACGGCTACCGCTATCTCACGTCCAATGATCGTGAAAATCTTGCCCTTTGCGGCATCATTCTTTTCCTTTTTGTGCTTTATATTGGCAAATTTCGAATGTCCTGACATATTTAACTCCTTTTCATCTGATCATATTCCGGCATAATCGCTTAATTTTACCATTTATAACGCCACAGGTCAAAACTATTCTTCTTTTTTCCCTTCACGGGCACTTTCATCTTTCTTTTCCGGAGTCTTCAGTTCCGGGGCTTTGTGGATGGTCGGAACGTATTTCATGTCAAAGAGCTCCATGACTACCGGTCCGAATATATCATGCATGTATGAGTAAAGTTCGGCATTGTAAAGCTCCATGTCCTGTTTCCTGACAAGGTTCTTTTTAAGCTCCACCCTGATCCCCTTTACCCATTCGGCGATCTCCTCGATCTGGGTGGTATTGGACTGCAGCCTTTCGTAGCACAGGTCCATGGTCGCTATCATCAGCTTTTTGTTGATACCGTCTATCTCGCGCGGCAGGTCCTTGAGCTCTTCCTCATTGTTGTCAAGCTTTTCGTTGACATCATTGATGAGGCGCTTGTTGTCATTCAGCTTTTTATCAACGTTCTCATCATTGTCCCTGTTGTCAACGCCGTCAATATTCAGAACGATCTCCGACATGAGATTTGACTTTATCTTCTTGAGCTCCTTGTTCTCGTTGACAAGCTTCCCCTGACGCTTCAGAAGCTCGGACAGTTCGGCTTCGAGCTTTTTGATCTCATCGGTCGGATTCATCCTGCCGAAGATCCTGTGCCACTTGTTATCCAGTATCAGGATCGGTATCTTGGCAGAAACTATGGCATTGTTAAACTCTTCGTGTTTCGACATTATCATCCTTCAGGTTATAAGACAGTCTCATCAGGCTTTCTGACAGATGGACGTTTTCAACCACAACATCATCGGGAACGGCCAGATCCACATGGGCGAAATTCCATATGGCCTTGATATTGCACCGGACAAGTGTCTTGGCAACAGCGACGGCACTTGACTTGGGTATGGTGAGCACGGCTATATCTATATCATTGTTCCTTATAAAGTCCTCAAGCTCCTCCATGGGACTGACACATACGTCACCGATTCTGGTACCCACAAGAGCAGGATCCCTGTCAAATATTCCAAGTATATGAAAACCACGCCTTTTGAAATTCTCATAGTTTGAAAGAGCCTGTCCCAGATGCCCTGCACCTATGACAACGAGCTTATGGTTCTTGTCAAGGCCGAGGATCTTTCCGATCTCATCATAGAGATTGCGGACATTATAGCCGTAGCCCTGCTGACCGAAGCCTCCAAAATGATTAAGATCCTGTCTGATCTGGGATGCCGTTACATGCATGAGGATAGAAAGCTCCCTCGAGCTTATGCGCATTACTCCCTCATCCTTCAACTCTCCTAGATATCTGTAGTATCTCGGGAGCCTCTTTATGACTGCCTGTGATATGTTTATGTTATCCATTATATTAGATTTTCCAGGTTTTTTCTGACTGCAAGGATAAAATCGTGTGAAGATAGTGAGACCGTCTCCGTCATCGATGTGATAAGAGCCAGGTCCTTGGTCATCTTTCCTTCTTCTATGGTAAGTGTCGTTGCCAGTTCCAGCTTGTTGGCAAACTTGACAAGCCCGGGGATATCATCGAGTTCTCCCCTCTTTCTTAAAGCCCCGGTCCATGCAAATATGGTGGCCACCGAATTCGTGCTGGTCTCCTCACCCTTAAGATGCTTGTAATAATGCCTCTGTACCGTACCATGTGCCGCCTCATATTCATATACACCTGAGGGCGAGACCAGAACGCTTGTCATCATGGCCAGCGAACCGAAGGCGGAACTGATCATATCAGACATCACATCACCGTCATAGTTCTTGCAGGCCCATATCATCCCGCCCCGGGACTTCATGATCCTGGCAACTATATCATCTATGAGTGAGTAGAAATATACGATGCCCGCTTCTTCAAACTTCTTTTTGTAATCCTTCTCAAAGACATCATTGAAGACATCCTTAAAGGTATGATCATACTGCTTGGAAATGGTATCCTTGGCACCGAACCACAGATCCTTTTTCTGATCAAGAGCATAATTGAAGCAGCTTCTTGCAAAGCTTTCTATCGACCCGTTCATGTTGTGCATGGTCTGGACTATACCGTCACCCTGGGCAAAATCATGGATAAGTCTTCTCTCCTCGCTCCCGTCCGCCTTTGTTATGACAAGCTCGGCCTTATCTCCCTTATTTAGCTTATCCTCAACATTCTGATAGACATCTCCGTACGCATGTCTTGCTATCGTTATAGGCTCCTTCCAGTTTGAAACACAGGGAGTGATGCCTTTTACTATGATAGGGGTGCGGAATACCGTCCCGTTCAATATGGCCCTGATGGTCCCGTTCGGGCTCTTGTACATCTTCTTCAGGCCGTATTCCTCAACCCTGGCCGCATTGGGAGTTATGGTGGCGCACTTTACGGCAACCCCGTATTTGAGCGTTGCATAGGCACTGTCCACAGTGATCTGGTCATCGGTCTCGTTACGCTTCTTCAGCCCCAGATCGTAATACTCCGTCTTAAGATCTATAAAGGGCATCAGAAGTTCGTCCTTTATAAGCTGCCATAAGACTCTTGTCATCTCGTCCCCGTCCATCTCGACTAGGGGTGTGATCATACTGATCTTTTCCATGATATCAACCTTCCTGTATCTTATTTATGTTTTTTCCTGCCCCGGTCGTACAGTACCAGTATACCTGCCATAGCAACCAGGATTATGATTATAAACCATTTTGTGCTTACGGGTCCATAAACCTTTTTGTTAAGGGTCTGCCATGTGCCGCTTAAGGAAGCATTGCCTGCGGCATTTTCCTCCTCATAGGACATCACCTCTTCACCATTTCCCGAAGGGGTGCGTGATGATCTTGAATATATGACATAAGTACTGCAGTGACCCGTAACAAAGTTTATGGTCTTTGTTCCGTCTTCATCTTTGATGTCGCTTGACAGATTGGTAAGAAGCCCGTTGTCATCAAGGCAGGCCACGGTCACTCCCTCATCATCTTCCATACCCGAAGGGACCGGTATGGACATTTCCATCTTGGAAGATCCGAGCTTATGTATCGGAACAGTCCCGCTCTTATCATACATATCCACGGAAAGCGGAACAAAGCCTCCCGAAGGGCTTGTCCCGTAACCATGAAGGAATGCAGCTTCTATCCTGTCGCTTGCACTCTCGTCCTCGGATATATTGATCTTGTATCTGTCATTATCGCCCGGTATGGTGGCTTTTGCCGTTCCTCTTGTCGGAAACCGCTTTCCGTCAAGGCTGACTGTGATGTTCGATCTGATCTGATCCTCCTCGGGCCCAGCCTGCCCATCACTCTCGTCCTCGGATATGACATCCGAGTTGACACCGGCAAGAAGAGCATTAAGATCATCCGATCTCTCACCGTTTACAGCTACATTTACAGGCTTGTTGTCATAGAGCTCGGCCCAGTTCTTGTAACTGTCAAAAGCATTGCTCTTAACCTGTCCCAGGGTATATTTCTCCCCCGCTATCATAACATCCTGGTTGATAAGGACATTACCGGCTATATCGGGCTTGATAAGGGCCCGTTCAAGAACAAGGGTCTTATCCGTATCCGGGTTTATCGAGTACACTTCACCATGGAAGCCGTAATATCTGGGATCGAAGAGGGTCCCGCTGTCTATATCGCATGTCCGGGACACGATCGCATTCTCCGCCCCTTCAAAGGCATCGGTACGGAGCTTCTTGGCCGACAGTCTGGTCGCGCTCTTATCGTATGTAACATTTGGAACATCATCACCCTTGATTATAACTGTCTTTAAGGTTCCACCGTTATCAAAGGCGGACAGGCCGATCTTTTCCACGGAATCAGGTATACTCACAGCCTTTAAGGCAGAGTTCTTAAAGGCCCTGTCCTCAATCTCCTTAAGCCCTTCATCCATGACTAGTTCTTTTAGGTTATCGCAGTCACAGAAGGCTTCCTCACCTATATCATTGACATTTGAAGGGATGACAACACTTGTTATATTGCTGTTTTTGGCAAAGGCCGCAGGCCCGATATGTCTGACATTGTCGGGGATCACGACCTGGCGGTCATGTCCCTTGTAAGCCATGAGGATACCGTCTCCCTCGATTATGAAATCTTCCGGCGAGGAATTTTTGCGGTTTTCCATATAGGGGGTCCCGTCCAGAGCACCGAGCCCTATCTTTTCCACGCTGCCGGGTATACTGATATCATTAAGGTCAGGGCACATATAAAAGGCCGCATAGTCTATCCTTTTGGTCCCTTCAGGAATGGCGACCGAAGTAAGGCCGCTCCTTGCAAAGGCGAACTCTCCTATGTCTGTTATCCCCGAAGGAAGGTCGACCGACTTGAGGTTATCATTGTTATAAAATGCCCGGTTGCCTATCCTTGAAACACCAGCCGGAACCGAGACCGAAGAAGCATCCCCGGAATATGAGGCATAGGTATCTCCTATGATATCCTCTTCCCTTTGGATGGGGTTCATTCCGGCAGTGCCCATAAACTCATCCTCATACTCCGCTCCGCCAAGATCAAACCCTTTGACCGGGATATCGCTTGACATACGAAGTACCGCAACTCCGCCAAGGACCTTTCCTCCGCCAAGATCGTAACCGGTCATGTTATCCTCATAATCATGATACTCTATCTTTGTATCCCAGGGCTTTGTGCCGCTGTCGGATGCTTTGTAATAACCGTCATTATATATATTGTTTCCCGTAATGATATTCTCGGGAGCCGATGTTTCCTCTTCCTGCGAAGTACCGCCCTCTCCGCCGTCTTCTCCTTCAAGCGGAGTAACATCTGTCGGATCGAAAGTCTCCCCGGGCTCACCCTCTTCTATGAAAACAGTCGATCCGTTATCATTTATCACATTCCCGTCTGCCGTATCGGCTGATGCATCCGCTCCGGAGTTTCCGGTATTGTCCGTACTTCCTGTATTTTCCGTGCTCCCGGAATTGTCTGTACTTCCGGTATTCTCCGTACTTCCGGTATTTTCTGTACTTCCGGTATTCTCCGTACTTCCTCCTTCTTCCGCTTTATCCGTACTTCCGGTATCAGCCGGTCTGTCGGTGCTTCCGGATACATCCCCTGTATCGGAATCGGCCGCATCTTCGCTGCCGTCCGTACTTTCGGCCTTGTTCGCAGAATAATCAGGCTTTTCTATAGCATCTACTCCACCCGTGCCGCTTCCGTACTGGTCAACATCCTCCGAGTTAAAGGTCTTTACAACATTTCCATCCGGGTCTATGAAACGGAGCTTGGCACCATTCGTATTGGAAAAAGCCCTGTCATCTATATATCCTACCGAATCCGGTATATTTATGTAGGAAAGACTGTCACAGTTCTGAAAAGCATAGGCAAATATGGACTGTACGGAACGGGGAAGTGTCACGTGTTGCAGACCCCTGCAGTTAGCGAAAGCATACTCCGGGATCTTTCTGACACCGCCGGTTATGGAAAGCTTGGAAAGATTGTTGGCCCCCCAGAAAGCGTATTCTTCGATCTCCCTGACCGATAGGGGCATCTCATATGTGGTCGCAGGTCTTCCGGCCAGGTACTGTACAAGCTTCCTGCCATCCTTTGAATATATGACGCCGTCATAACTGGTATAGTTCTTATTGGCGTCTGATACCGGAACACTCGCAAGCGAAGAACATCCCGCGAAAGTTCCCGAGCCAATGGACCTGACTGTTCTGGGGATGCTGACCGAATACAGATCCGTACAACCCGAAAAAGCGCTGGAACCAAGTGTTCTAACGCTTTCGGACATTTTGACGGTCTGCAGATTATCACAGTTTGAAAAGGCCCCGAAATCAACAGTTGTAACGCTGTCGGGAAG
>JAILLI010000098.1 GCA_024693225.1 Lachnospiraceae bacterium | reverse complement strand
AGCAAAGGACAGGATAGACTGCGATCTCTATGACTGGCTTGAGAACAAGAACGAGTCAAAATACAGGTATACGGGTGATTACATGAACCAGTACAGCTGGGCGGAATTCATGCATGCCGAGCTTGATGAGATAAGCTATGAACTGTGGGATGATGAAGACTAGTATAGTGTCCATAAATTATCTGGACTGTTAATGTTCAAAAGGAAGCGGGTGTCTGCAGGGATGCCACAAAGCGAGTTCCGCAGACGCGAAGGCTTTCCTGAAGCGTCGAGGACTGTTTGAGCGACTGGCGCCCTGTCAGACAGGACCCGCTTCTGGAGTAAATTATAGTCGAGTTAATTGTCAGACTAAACACTAGTAGGATCAGTGATAAGACCAACTGACGGCACCTGAAAGGAGCAGAGTATCTATGAAAAAAACAATAGCCCTTGTGACAGCGATAGTACTGACACTGTCGATCTTTATGACGGACCTTGTGGGTATCGCCATGATAGTCCGTGCTGAGGACGGATATCCGGAAGAAGAATACTACAATGAGGATGCCGATCAGACTGATGACGGCGACTGGGGAGACGATGACTGGGGTGATGAGGACCCGGCAGATGAACCGGCAGATGAACCGGGCGATGACGACGGTCAGGACGCCGAAGAAGAGAAGAGGAGAGAGGAAGAAGAGAGAAAGAGGGTCGAAGAGGAAGAGAAGGAAAGAAAGAGACAAGAGGAAGAAGAAGAGGAAAGAAAAAGGGCCGAGGAAGAAGAGAAGGAAAGAAAGAGACAAGAGGAAGAAGAAGAGGAAAGAAAGAGGGCCGAGGAAGAAGAGAAGGAAAGAGAAAGACAAGAGGAAGAGGAAAGAAAGAGGCAGGAGGAAGAAGAGAAAAAGAGGGCCAAGGAAGAAGAAAAGGAAAGAAAGAGACAAGAGGAAGAGGAGAGAAAGAGAGCCGAAGAGGAAGAGAAGGAAAGAAAGAGAGCCGAAAAAGAAGAACAGGAAAGACAGAAAGCCGAAGAAAAGGCTGCAAAGGAAGCTGAAGAAGCAGCTGAAAAGGCCAGGGAAGAGAAAGAGGCAAAAGAGGCACAGAAGAGGGCAGAAGAAGAGGAGAAAGCCCGCAAGGAGGCTGAAAAGGCCGCAAAGGAGGCCGCAAAAGAGAAAAAAGAGGCTGAAGCGGGAAGCAAATACAGCCTGACTGCCACGGCGGGGTCTTCGGCTGTATCTGCCATCAATTTCGGTTCTACACAGGCAGGTGAAAGCCGTGATGTAAAGACCATTACGATCAGCAACACGGGTGACAATGCCGTGGATCTTATATATACAATGTCAAATGATGCTGACGGAGCTTTTAATCTGTCCTTAAACGGGGATCCCCATCTTGAACCGGGACAGTCGGCTTCCTTAAATATATCGATGAATGCGGGCCTATATGTCGGAAAGTACAAGGCAAATGCAATGTTTGCGGATGCATCAAGGGACCCCAAATACAAAAAGGGTATCACCATCCCGGTATCCGGTACGGTAACGGCTCATGAGGAAAGGGTTACGGGCGTATGCATAAGCCCGTCCAAACTGACCATGGCTGTAGGCGGGAGCGCACAGTTCGTTGCCACCGCATCCGGAAATACGGACCCTTTGGGCAAGATTAAATGGACGGTAGCCGGGAACAGGTCGGAAAAAACAAAGATAAGCAAGGACGGTGTCCTTAAAGTCGGAAAAGATGAGACCGCAAGCTCCTTATCGGTAATAGCGGCAAGCGCCGTCGACACATCGGTAACGGATACGGCTTCAGTCAAGCTGGAAAGGAACTGCTACAATATCAGCGTTTATGCGGATCCGGCCAGGGGAGGACAAGTGACCGGAGGCGGCGCTGTATCGGAAGGGGACAGTGTTACCATGTCGGCCGTACCCTCCGAGAACTACGTATTTGACGGATGGTTCTCCGGGAACAAAAGGGTTTCCACGGCGACAAACTACACAGTATCGAATGTAAAGGGCGATGCCGAATACGTTGCCAGGTTTTCGCGTGATTATATCCGCGTAAGGGTAGAGAGCAACAATTCCGACGCAGGTGATGTGACCGGAGGCGGTAAGGTACAGTACGGCGGAAGCACGACCATCTCGGCCAAGGCTTATAACGGATATGTCTTTACCGGATGGGAAGAAGGCGGTGATATAGTGAGCCGTGATGCCTCCATCAAGCTCAAAGACCTTACGGTGGACCGCAAGTTTACCGCCATATTCAGCAAGACCGAATATACGGTCAATGTAGTGGGATATCCGACGGAAGGCGGCATGGTCGCAGGAGCAGGAAAGTTCAAGCTCGGATCTTCCGCTGTCATAAGGGCCGTCCCGGCAGCGGGCTTCAGGTTTGACGGATGGCAGGTCAACGGACAGTATGTCAGCCGCAGCGCGGAGTACAGGATCGATAATGTAAGACAGGATTATACCTTTACAGCCGTCTTCATAAGGACCACAGGTGTGACCTATGAGATCGACTCAGGTGTTGCCACTACCGGAGGAAGCATATCGCCCAGCGGAAAGGTGAATGTACTGTGCGGACAGAGCATTACCTATACCATAACACCCAAATCGGGCTTTGCCATCCTTGCTGTGGCCGTTGACGGCGTGCAGGTAGGCCCCGTCAGCACATACACATTTTCCAATGTACAGGGCCCCCATATGATAGCCGCAGCCTTCCTGCAGACGGATGCCGGAAAGCAGGCAGCCGAAGCTTCGGGAAAGACCGCTCAGTCGAGAAAAGTCGAACCGATCGAGAAGACATCCAAGAACACAGCCACCAGCGAATCCACGGTTGAACTTGAAGAGGCGGCCGTGGGAGCCGGCGGAGACAATTATGTCGTGGAGATGGACCTGTCCGATGTCGATGTACCCACCGACGAAGAACTGGGAATAGAGGCGGAAGACGATGATGATACCGATTCGGAGGTCCCTGAGATACTGGGCAAGTCCGAGGATCAGGTCGATCAGATGATCAGCACGGGAGATACCATGTCCATAGTAGATGCGGCATTCTACTCGGGATATCTGGTCACTCATGTCATCAACGCTCTTGAACCTGCCGACATGAAGAGCATAGACTATAACAATCTGTCCAGGGAAGAGCTTATGATCGCACCCAGGGAGAGGATCAATCCCAGCATGCCGGACCTGGAAACGGTGGTTTCCAATATGCTGTCAACAGATGAGATAGCGAAGCTGGCAAGGGGCGAGCGCGTTGATATAGCCGTCAGTCTTACCGGGCAGGAAACAGTTGGCAGTGAGACAGGCAAGATCATGAGAAACGCCGTGGGACGCAAGCCGGTCAAGTTCTTTGACCTTACCATGCTCAAGACCGTTGACGGTTTTACGGAGAGGGTGACCGAGACACCGACGACCATGGAGGTGATCATAGAGATACCGGATGATGTATACGAGAAGGACAAGATATATTCCATCCTGCGTGTACATGATGAAGAACTGAAAGTCCTCCCGGATCTTGATGACGATCCCAGGACCATAACCTTCAGGACAGACAGATTTTCATCCTATGCCATAGCAAAGGAGGTCACATCACCCAATGTCATCATAGCATGGCTTGCGGCAGGGGCTGCAATTGCCCTGATCATTGCGATCACCTGTTTTGCCATCCTTGTGGCCCACCAGCGCAAGGTAAGAAGACTAAAGAGAAGAGCCGCAAGGGCAAGGGCCATGCAGAAGAATGTCTGATGAGCGCGTGCTTTGAAAATATGGTATTATAAAAAAGGAACTGCCGGGCGGATGATATGATCCGGAGGTATATGTTTGAAATACAGAGAACTTAACAACACTGACGGCCTATCGGCCTTGGGCTTCGGGTGCATGAGATTCCCGAGAAAAGGCAACGGTTTCGATCTTGACGAGATAGAACGGGAGATAAGGTATGCCATAGACCATGGTGTCAATTATTTTGACACCGCATACCTGTATCCCGGAAACGAGGAAGCCTTCGGCAAGGTCCTTGAGAAGATCGGGGCAAGGGATAAGATATATATCGCTACCAAGATGCCCCACTATATGATGAAGAGCACGGAAGAGGCCGAAAAGAGGTTTAATGAGCAGCTTGGCAGGCTCAAGACCGATCATGTGGATTACTACCTCATGCATATGCTGCCCGATGCGAAGACCTGGGATGCCCTTTGTGAGCGGGGGATCGACAGGTGGCTTGAAGAAAAGAAGAAGGCGGGTCTCATCCGAAGGATCGGTTTTTCCTTTCACGGGTCAAGCGAGCTCTTCGTAAAGATACTTGACAGGTATGACTGGGAGTTTGCCCAGATACAGTATAATTATCTTGACGAGAATTCCCAGGCCGGGAAAAGAGGTCTGAAGGCGGCGGCACAGAAGGGGATACCCGTTATCATCATGGAGCCTCTTCGGGGAGGAAGGCTTGCCAGCAATCTTCCCGACAAGGCCATCCAGATCATAAGGTCAGAGACGAAATGCGCATCTAGCGCCGAATTTGCCTTAAGATGGCTGTGGGACCAGAGTGAAGTCACTACCATACTGTCGGGAATGAACTCTATGGATATGGTAGAGGAAAATATCAGGATAGCATCAATGGACCTGGAAAATTCCCTTACCGAAGCCGATATGGGTATCTACGCCAGGGTCATAGAAGAGATCGACCGCAAGATGAAGGTCAGGTGCACGGGCTGTGCCTACTGTATGCCCTGTCCCGCAGGGGTCGATATACCGGGCTGTTTCAGTGCTTATAACAATTCCTACATCGACGGTTATTTTAACGGTATAAGGGAATACTTCATGTGTACGGCCATGAAGAACGAAAGGACCATGGCATCCCAGTGCAAAAAGTGCGGAAAGTGCGAGAAGCATTGTCCCCAGTCCATAGAGATAAGGAAAGAACTGACAAGGGTGAAGAGACGGTTTGAAAATCCAATTTTCAAGCTGGGAACATTCTTTGCACCGGGACACCTTAAAAAGAAGCAGTAGAAAAGTCATATGAGAAGAAGAACACTTATTTTGTTAAGCATCATATCCCTGACCCTCGGCCTTATGCTTGCGGCCTGCAGCGGCCAGGCACCGGCCGACGGATTGTCGGAGAGTGAAAAGGAGGGCGGCACCGGAGAAGAGAAGGCGCCCGGGGACCCTTATGAAGAATATATCAAGAGCGCCATTGCGTCCGTAGATGATAATAAGGCTTCTTCGGACGGGGAGGAGGAAATTCAGGCCGAGGAGACCGAACAGCCTTTTAACGGCAAGTCCATCCAGATAGAAAGGACCGCGCCCGAGAAGCTCTACTACTCCTCCATGGAGAATTCGGATACGGTCAATGAACCCTCACCTGTGCCTTTGGATACGTCCCCGACACCGACACCCTCCGGTTCCACGGATAAGAATACGGCCGAAGAGGCCACACCCACACCTACAGGGGATCCGTCCGGCACACCCACACCGGAGCCTACCCCCTATATCACACCGGATGAATTTGATGTCGGGACCTGCTGTATCTATATGAACGGGGAGAGTGACAGTGCATACGGGACAGAGGTTGTGACCGCCATCAACAAGGCCAGGGAGGATCTGGGCTACAAGCCCTTTGTATCCAACAAGGGACTTGCCACCTGCGCAGACAGGAGAACGAGGGAGCTTGCGGCATATTACAGCCACACCAGGCCCAACGGACAGCCCTTCTATTCACTGGCTCCGGAACACTTCAAAGCGGAGATACTCATGGTAGGTACCCAGGAGGCCGCGGATGCCGTTGATACCCTGATCAAGAAAGACCCGCTTTCACGAAGCATGATATTTACCAATAA
The DNA here is from genome assembly GCA_024693225.1 of Lachnospiraceae bacterium. GTDB lineage: Bacteria > Bacillota > Clostridia > Lachnospirales > Lachnospiraceae > UBA2868. Next base: position 11,550 of record JAILLI010000098.1, on the reverse strand, counting down.
ATACAAGTCCATCGGGGCTTCGAGCTTTAAATGTAACGGTAAGGAATGCATGGTGGTTGCATTCGGATTATAAGCCTTAAAAAATGGTGATAAAAAAGGAACCCGGTCCCGGGTTCCTCTTTTGATCGATCTTTATGCTGCCATGTCATGCGATGGGGTTGTTTCTGAGAGCCTGAAGTGAGTTCCAGTCGATGTCCATGGTGTTGTAGGGATTGAACCCGTACTTTGTCTGTGCGGTATATACCGCAGCCTCCTTGGTCGGGCATCTGTCGAGAACCCTTCCGGTCTTGTTATCGATGACTTCCCAGGGGTTGTTGGGGTCAGCACCTGCTACAGGTCTTGCATCAAAGATCAGACCGCCTGATACTTCATTAAGTTCATTATCATTGATCGCTTTGTTCTTATCCATAATATTTTCCTCCTTATCTGAGAGAGTGCCGGATGCATCACGCATCACTTATTTATGATTATGTCTTATTTTTATTGGATTGGCAATACTCTTTTGCACCGGCTGGTTTTTTTTACATGTTAATACTATCATGGGTTCTGTCACAGAAATGTCACACACTAAACATATGTATATTTTTATTTTCCAAAAGGCAAAAATGATGTATACTCATTAAAGAATACAATGAATATCTGCTCTTATAAACAGGAGGGAAGATCATGGAAGGTCTCTTTCGTGAAAAAAGTCTTGAAAGGGTGTCATCGCCGGAACAGCTCGATGATTACATACGTGTGACGACCCCGTCTGTATGGATAGTACTGGCCGCCACTGTGATCATTCTGGCGGGAATGCTGGCATGGTCCGTCTTCGGTACCGTTAAAGTGACTGATGATAATGGAACTTCGCAAGAGGTTCATCCCATTACTTACGTAACCAATTAGAGAGAACTGTACAACTGTCATGTCTGATAATAAGAATAAACAGCCGGTCATGCACAAGGTGGCCAAAGTCCCCATGATAATGCAGATGGAAGCTTTAGAGTGCGGTGCAGCCTCACTCTGCATGATACTGGCCTATTACAATAAGTGGGTAACGCTTGAACAGGTCCGCGCCGACTGCGGGGTGAGCCGTGACGGTTCAAATGCGCAGAATATGATGCTGGCGGCAAGAAACTACGGACTTGAAGCCAACGGATACAAGCTGGAGCCGGAAGAACTCGAGGAGGAAGGGGAGTTTCCCTGCATAGTCCACTGGGAGTTCAATCATTTTGTTGTCGTCAAAGGTTTTTCCCGTGACAAGGTATATATCAACGATCCCGCAAGGGGGTCCATCACGGTATCAAGGGAACGTTTTGACGAAGCCTTTACCGGGATAGCTCTTCTGTTCGAGCCCGGGGAGGGCTTTGAGCCCGGAGGAAAACCCAAGAGTGTCATAGGCTTTGCCAAAAGCCGCCTGAAGGGCAGCAGCAGTGCCATGGTCTTTGTCATCACCACGACCATAATAGCCTCGCTGATGACCATAATCGGGAGCGGTTTTTCACGTGTCTTCCTGGACAGGATTCTGACCCATAAGAGCCCGGAATGGTTTGTTCCCTTCTTTGCGGGCCTGGGTATAATTACCCTGCTTCAGGTTGTCACAGCCTGGATACAGGCTGTTTATGCCCTGAGGGTCAACGGAAAGATGGATGCGGTGGGTTCTACAACTTATATGTGGAAGATCCTCCGTCTGCCCATGGAATTCTTCTCACAGAGAATGGCCGGGGACATACAGATGAGAAGGGAATCAAACGCCTCCATAGCCTCCACCCTGGTCAATACCATAGGACCGCTCGTCCTCCAGTCATGGATGATGATCTTCTATCTGGTGGTCATGCTCAGATATTCCATCCTTCTGACATGCATCGGGCTTTCGTGCGTTGCCGTAAATTCGATCATGTCCCGGTATATATCCGCAAAGAGGGTCAACATCATGCGTGTCATGCTGCGTGATCAGGGCAAGCTGGCCTCATCGACCGTCAGTGCCGTGGATATGATAGAGACCATAAAGGCTTCGGGAGCTGAAAACGGGTATTTTGAAAAGTGGTCGGGATATCAGGCGTCGGTCAACACACAGAACGTCCGTTTCATCACCCAGAATGCCCTTCTGGGGATAGTGCCTACAGCCGTCATGACCCTTACCAACATGCTCATACTCGTGCTGGGTATATGGTATGCCATGAAGGGATATTTTACGGTAGGAATGATCACTGCATTCCAGGGCTTCATGGCCCAGTTCCTGGCACCGGCAGAGCAGTTCATCGGCGCGGGACAGATGATACAGGAGATGAAGACCTCCATGGAAAGAGTGGAGGATGTCATGCAGTACCCGGAGGATCCCGTATTTAAGGAAAGTGCCGGATCCGGTGAGCACAGGAAACTGTCAGGTACCCTGTCAATGAAGCATGTGACCTTCGGATACTCCAGGCTTGGCAAGCCTGTCATAGAGGATTTCAATCTGGAACTGAAACAGGGACAGAGGGTTGCATTTGTGGGCACATCGGGCTGTGGAAAGAGTACGCTCGCCAAGCTCATCTCGGGTCTTTACCAGCCCTGGAGCGGGGAGATCCTGATAGACGGAAAACCCATACAGGAGATAGACCGGAGTGACTTTACGGGGTCTGTTGCGGTCGTCGACCAGGACATAATACTCTTCGAGGACACTATATCCGACAATATCAAGATGTGGGACAATTCCATAGAAGATTTCGAGATGATCATGGCCGCAAGGGATGCCCAGATCCATGAAGATATCATGCAGAGGAACGGTAATTTCCAGTACAGGATCACAGAAGGCGGAAAAGACTTTTCCGGCGGACAGAGGCAGCGGCTTGAGATAGCCCGTGTCCTGGCCCAGGATCCCACCATGATAATACTGGATGAAGCAACGAGTGCACTTGATGCCAAGACGGAATATGAAGTGGTCAAGTCCATAAAAGACCGTGGCATAACCTGTGTTGTCGTGGCCCACAGGCTTTCCACCATACGTGACTGTGAAGAGATCGTAGTGCTCGATCACGGTAAGGTGGTAGAGCGTGGAACTCATGACGAACTGATAAAACGTGACGGTGCATACAAGATGCTTGTAACGAGCGAATAGACGAAAGAGAGCACATAAGATGGGATGGTTTGAAGAACAGATAAACCAGCGTGCACAGGCAGATGACATAGCCCTGGCCGAATCCTTTTCAGATATAGCGGGAGCGGTCATGGGACGGCGCATCATGCTGGCCATGAACAGCAACAGGCGCCAGACCGAAGATGCCATCGGTGAGATACTGGATTACTATCATGTCTCAAAACCTGATATACCTGACAGCCTTTCCAATATCAACGAGATCCTTGAGTATGTCATGAGACCGTGCGGTATCATGCGCAGGACTGTCAGGCTGGAAAAGGGCTGGTATAAGGACGGGGTCGGAGCCCTGATCTCTACCCGTACGGATGACGGGAGCGTTATCGCCCTTCTTCCTTCGGGCTTTGCGGGGTACCGTTTCTTTGACAGGGAGAAGGGAAAATATGTCCGCGTCGGGCGATCCAACGCAGATATGATCGGAAAAGAAGGCGTAGCATTTTATAAACCCCTTCCGCTTGAGAAGATCGGTATATGGGGCTTCGTAAAATTCCTGTGGGAGCAGATCAGCACAGGTGACCTTGTCATGCTGTGCATAGCCATGCTGATAGCAACCCTGACCGGGATGCTGATCCCCCGAATAAACAATATCCTCTTCGGCAGCGTTCTTACTTCAAAAAGCGGTATGGCCCTTATCGGCGGCGGCATCTTCCTCATGTGTTCATCGATAGGCGTCCTGCTCTTCGGTGTCATACAGACACTTGCAAACAGCCGTATCAATACCAAGCTTTCCATAAACGTGGAAGCGGCTTCGATGATGAGGCTTCTGACCATGCCTGCGTATTTTTTCAGGGATTTTTCTTCCGGTGAACTGACCAACAGGCTGCAGTATATGAACCAGCTGGCTGACCAGCTGGTCAACATGGTCCTGTCAACGACACTGGGCAGCCTCTTCTCGCTCCTTTATATATTCCAGATATTCAATTATGCCCCGGGACTGGTGGCTCCCGCCCTTATCGTTACGGCCCTGACCCTTATAGTAACGACGTTCACGGTCCTGATACAGATGAGGGTCACAAAACAGCAGATGCTTCTTTCGACCAAAGAGAGCGGTCTTTGCTATTCGATCATATCCGGCATACAGAAGATAAGGCTGTCCGGAGCGGAAAAGAGAGCATTCGGCAAGTGGGGCAAGACCTATGCCGCTGCGTCAAAGCTTTTGTATAATCCGCCCCTCTTTTTAAAGATAAGTCAGGTCATCATAACGGCCATTTCTCTTGTGGGTACCATGGTCATATATTACTATGCCGTAACGACCAATGTGTCTATTGCTGACTATTTCGCCTTTAATGCGGCATATGGTATGGTATCTGCCGCCTTTGGCGCCCTGGCCCAGATAGTATCGACCCTGGCCCAGATCAAACCGACCCTGGACATTATCAGGCCTTTCCTTGATACGCAGCCCGAGGTCGCCAGGGACAAGGAAGTCGTCACCCGCTTAAAGGGCGGTCTGGAGCTTTCCAACATAACTTTCAGGTACAATGAGGATATGCCTCCGGTCATAAACAACCTGTCACTTAAGATCAATCCCGGCCAGTATGTGGCCATAGTGGGTAAGACGGGCTGCGGAAAGTCCACCCTGATGCGTATCATGCTCGGCTTTGAAACACCGCAGAAGGGGGCCGTGTATTATGACGGCAAGGATATTAAGAGCCTGGATCCCAAGTCCCTTCGGCAGAGGATAGGAGCGGTAATGCAGAACGGCAAGCTCTTTACGGGTGATATATATTCCAATATAGTCATATCCGCTCCCTGGCTGACCCTTGATGAAGCCTGGGAAGCCGCCGAGATCGCCGGGATGGCTCAGGATATCCGTGATATGCCCATGGGAATGTTCACCCTTATATCCGAAGGGCAGGGCGGTATCTCGGGAGGACAGAGGCAGCGCCTGCTCATAGCAAGGGCAGTTGCCCAGAAGCCCAAGATCCTCATATTTGACGAGGCCACCAGTGCCCTTGACAACCTGACCCAGAAGCATGTATCCGAGGCCCTTGACCGTATGGAATGTACCAGGATAGTCATAGCCCACAGACTGTCGACCATAAGGCAGTGTGACAGGATAATAGTTCTTGAGGGCGGGAAGATAATCGAAGACGGGACCTATGAAGAACTTATTGCCCAAAAAGGATTTTTTGCCGCTTTGGTGGAAAGGCAGCGTCTTGATAACGGCTGACCTTCCGGCCCCGCTCTGATTCTTTTGACCCTGTTAAGATTCTGTGATAAAATACGCTTGATAATCTTTTGTAATCATTTTCTGGAGGTAATAAAATGCTGAACATTTCGAAGAATGCCAATGATTCGTCTCTTGAAGTTGCTCTTGAGGGAAGGCTTGATACTTCAACAGCTCCCGAGCTTGAGGAAGCCCTTAAGGATTCGCTTGAAGGTGTTACGGAACTGACACTGGATCTTAAGAGTCTCGAGTATATTTCAAGTGCCGGCCTCAGAGTCCTCTTGTCCACACAGAAGATCATGAACAAGCAGGGCAGCATGGTGATCGCCAATGCTTCCGAGGAAGTAAAAGAGATCTTTGATGTTACCGGTTTTTCCGATATACTTACCATCAAATAAAAGGATGCAGTTTGCAATCCGTTTTGACGGGACCGTTTTATGATCCTGTCCGGTATACGGGGGCGTGCAAAACGCCTCCTTATTCCGCTTTATTCCGATCCTGATCATGCCCCCTGTCCGAAGTAGGATCACTTCGGGTATTATGGAGACAAACGCGTGAAGAACAAATCTGAGACAATCCTTAAGCAGATCATACGTCCCTTCGTTGCCTTCATGATCGTAGTAATCATAGCCAATGCCATTGTACTCGGGATATTTACGTCATCCTATTACCTTAACGACCAGTTCAAGGAGGCTTCGCAGCTTGCAGAGAATGCAAGAGCGGAGCTTGAGACATATAAAAGCCTGAACTGGCTTTTTGATTACTGGGAAGCCAACAGTGACCGCATGGAAAAGATCTATGAGGATAATGAAGCATATGAGGCAAAGGACAGACAGCTTCGCGAGACTTATCCCATGCTGGGGGAACTGTGCAATGTGGATGAAAAAACCCTTGATGAGATGGATGAGGAGGACAGGAAGATCTTTGCGGAGCTGTGCTACAGCAATCTCTGCCGGGTGTTCGACAGGATGAAGCAGTCTCATGCACCTTTATATCTCTACTGTTTTGAGATAAGGGACAAGAAAGAAGTCTTCATCTTCATCACGGGAACGCGTGACGGTGAAAAGAGGCTGAGCGAGGGAGGGGAACTCTTTGAACTCGGCTATACGCTGGGATATACGGAAGGTGAATACCCTGTTCTCGACAAGATCTTAAGTACCGGAGAAAGTACCAGCAATGTGGATATGCGAAGGGGCAGAGAAGCGGACAGGAGTGTTGTCCAGGTCTTCGAGCCGGTTGGCGACAGAGGAAAGGTCAGATCCATCATAGGGGTTTCCATCAAGTCTGCCGAGATGCTGGCACAGATGCTGGGTATGATGAAGACCATGCTGCTGATCACGCTGGTATTTTTTGCCGTGATGCTGATCCAGGTCATCTATCATATCAAAAAGGTTGTCGTGGTTCCCATAATGAGGGAGCAGAAGATCATAGAAGAATATGAACACGACAAGGACAGCCTGACGGCATCACGCCAGCTTCAGGAGATAAAGACCCACAATGAGATCGAGCGGATGGCTGTTTCTTTTTCCTCCATGGTCACAGAACTAGACAGGTACATGGAAGAGTACTTCATAGCCGTGGCCGAGAAGGAGAGGATAGGAGCAGAGCTGAATGTTGCGACCAGGATCCAGGCAGACATGCTCCCGCGAAAGTTTCCGCCTTTCCCTCAATATAAGGAATTTGACCTGTATGCCACCATGACTCCTGCCAAGGAGGTGGGTGGTGATTTCTACGACTTCTTCCTGGTGGATGATGACCATCTGGCCCTTGTGATGGCGGATGTATCCGGGAAAGGCGTTCCGGCTGCCCTCTTTATGGTGATCGCCAAGACCCTGATCAAGAACCACACCATGCTGGGGAAGACCCCTTCGGAGGTCCTGGAATATACAAATGAGCAGCTATGCGAGGGAAATGAAGCCGAACTCTTTGTCACGGTATGGATGGCTATCATTGAGATATCAACGGGAAAAGGCATTGCCGCCAATGCGGGGCATGAGCACCCGGCCATAAAAAGAGCAGAGGGCCAGTGGGAGCTTGTCATCTACAAGCACTCTCCGGCTGTTGCGATTTTTGAGGGATTAAAATTTGCCCAGCATGAATTTGAGCTTAATCCCGGGGATACGTTCTTCGTATATACCGATGGGGTGGCGGAGGCTACGGATGCAAACGAAGAACTCTACGGTACCGACAGGATGCTCGCAGCCCTGTCAGGGTGCGGATCCGACAGGCCGGAAGAACTCCTTGAGGCGGTAAAAAATGATATAGATGCCTTCGTCGGCAGTGCTCCGCAGTTTGATGATATAACCATGCTGGGATTTCATTACGGCCGGACCACTTAAGAACGACTTGATTTTTTGGCATAACAAGAATAAAATATAATGAAGTGTGGATTTTTTATATGTATTATAAAGGAGTCATGACATGCCAAGAGATTTAGATCTTGATTTTGAATTTCAGGATGAGGAGTTGCGTGAGCGGCCCGCAAGACCGGCAGCACCAAGGCGTGATGCAGGCGGACGCGGAGCGGTAAGACCGTCATCCCGCGGCGGGGCGGCGGCAAGAAGACGTAAGAGCGATATGACAAGCTACATAATCCTCGGGGTTGAGGTCGTCGTATTTATCGCACTTATAGTTCTCTTCTTTGTGCTGAAGTCCAAGATCGTTGATACGGAAGATAAGGCGGATGCCGCAGCACAACAGACAACAAACGGTGTAAATGTTGAGAGCCAGGACTTTACGCTGACCTGTACCAGGGTTCAGATAGTAAAGGATGCGGATGATGAATTTGCAGCACTTGTCTTCTTCACATTTGTGAACAAGACGGACACACCTCTTTCAATGAGTGCGGTATTCCCCGCAAGGGTGGCACAGAACGGTGCAGATTGTCCGGAGGACACCAACCTGGTGGAAACACCCCAGGAGGTGGAGAACAAGGACATGCAGGTATCGGGAGGACAGTCGGTTGAATGCTGTTATGCTTTCAAGCTTTCGGATCAGACCAGTCCGCTGACGGTAACAATACACGACAATTACTCGACATATACCGATATCGGATCGACAGAGATCCCCATCAACTGATAACTGGACAAGCAAGTATAAAGAGTCGGGACAGAAATTGTTCCGACTTCTTTTCTATCACAGACAAACATATGATCGCGTTTACGATGACCGATGCACACGATCGCGCGGGGCAGATGCCTTGGGCGGCATGCTGCCGGTGCAGGGTGAACGGATCGGATCCGTTTGCTTATAAAAGGAGGCTGCCGGGGTAAAGGCCGGGGATAAAGTAACAGGAGCTGTAATGAAGATAATCATAGTCGGATGCGGAAAGGTCGGATCGACCCTTGCCGAACATCTGGATCAGGAAGGACATGACATAACCATAATAGACAGGCATGGGGAAAAGCTCAAGTATCTGTCGGAAAGGATCGATGTACTCGGAGTCGAGGGAAACGGGGCCAGCATATCCGTACAGAGGGATGCCGGCGTCAAGAACGCAGACATACTGATAGCCACGACCAATTCGGATGAGCTTAATCTTCTCTGCTGTCTTATAGCCAAGAAGGCCGGTAACTGCCAGACCATAGCCAGGATAAGGGATCCCGAATACTATAATGAGATGCGGTATATAAGGGACGAACTCAACCTGTCCATGGTCATCAATCCCGAGCAGGCCGCGGCGGCTGAGATCGCAAGGATAATCAAGTTCCCGTCGGCCATGAAGGTTGATAATTTTGCCAGGGGAAGAGCGGAGCTTATAAAGATCGGCATCCCCGAAGGGTCCATGCTTGACGGGATGAGGCTGTCCGAGATGGAGGCAAAGCTTAAATGCAAGGTCCTCATATGCACGGTTGAGCGGGGGGACCAGCTGCTGATACCCCACGGTGATTTTCAGCTTGAAGCCGGAGATATCGTATCTTTTATCGCACCTCATTCGGTGGCACTCTCATTTTTCAAGGCCAGCGGTGCAAACACGTCAAACAGCGTCAAGTCCATCATCCTCGTCGGCGGCGGTATGATGAGCTATTATGTTGCCAAGAGACTTGAAGAGACCAAGATAAGCGTCAAGATCATAGAGCAGGATTTTGAAAGATGCCAGAAACTGTCGGAGATGCTGCCGCAGGTCATGATAATAAACGGCGACGGTACAGACCCCAGACTCCTGGATGAAGAAGGTCTCGGAGTGGTCGATGCCTTCGGTAACTTTACGGGTATAGATGAGGAGAATATCCTGCTGGCCCTCTATGAAAAGGAGCACAGCAAGGCAAAGCTCATAACAAAGATAAACAGGATAACCTTCGAAGAGGTCATTGCCGGTCTTGATATAGGGAGCATCATCAATCCCAACAGCATCACAAGCGACAATATAGTCAGCTTTGTAAGAGCCCTTAATAACAGCAAAGGCAGTAACGTGGAGACCCTCTACAAGATAGCAAAGGGTCGGGCGGAAGCTCTGGAATTCAGGGTCAGGGAGGAAGCGAAGGTGGTCGGCAGGCCTCTTGCCGAACTTAATCTCAAGCCCGATATCATCATCGCCTGTATAACAAAAGGGAACAAAGTCATAACCCCTGACGGCCAGAGCGTGATCGAAAAGGGTGACTCGGTCGTCATAGTATCCGCCGAGCGTGGGCTTAATGATCTGGAGGACATTCTTGCATGAACAGGAAAATGATCGCCTACTTTGTGGGGCGCGTCCTCAGGATAGAAGCAGTTCTGATGGTACTTCCGCTGATCGTATCCATCCTCTACAGGGAGGACGAGTGGATATATCTGGCGGCAGCCGTGGTATTGAGTCTGGGATCCGGTTATGCCTTAAGCTACAGGATGCCAAAGAATGCATCTTTCTATACAAGGGAGGGAATAGTGGCAGTTGCCTTTTCCTGGATACTCATGTCAGTGTTCGGGGCCATACCCCTCTGGCATGCCGTTTCCCATATAGGATTTACGGATGCCCTCTTTGAGACCATCTCCGGCTTTACAACAACGGGAGCCAGCATACTTACCGAGGTCGAATCCCTTCCAAAGGGAGTCCTCCTCTGGAGAAGCTTTACCCACTGGGTAGGCGGAATGGGAGTATTGGTCTTCATACTTGCCATAATACCGGAAGTCGGCGGTGATAACATCTTCCTTATGAGAGCAGAGAGCCCGGGTCCTTCCGTGGGCAAGCTCCTGCCCCGTGTCAAGTCAACAGCCAAGATACTTTATCTGATATACATAGCCATAACTGCGCTTGAGATCATAAGCCTTCTGATCACGGGAATGAGCCCGTACGAGGCGGCCGTAATATCATTCGGAACGGTAGGTACCGGTGGATTTGCCGTGACCAACAACGGGTGTATGGCATATTCGCAGGTTCAGCAGTGTGTTATCACCTTCTTCATGGTCGTGTGCGGAGCCAACTTTAACGTATACTATCTCATAGTTGCCAGGAAGTTCCGAGATGCCTTCACCTCTGAAGAAGTCATAGCCTATCTGTCAATATATGCGACCGCAACGTTGCTTGTTGCCGTTAATATAAGGAACGTCTTCGGCAGTTTCTGGGAGGGTCTGCACCACAGCTTCTTCAATGTCGCATCGGTCATGACCACGACCGGATTTGCCTCGGCCGACTTCAACATGTGGCCCAATTTCTCAAAGACCATGCTCCTGCTAATGATGTTCATAGGAGGCTGTGCGGGATCCACGGCCGGCGGCATCAAGGTCAGCCGTATAGTCATAGGCTTCAAGACCATACGGAAGGAACTGGCCCATTTCGTCCATCCCAGGTCGGTCAAGATACTGAAGTTTGAGAGAAAGCCCATAGAGCATGCCGTCCTTCGCGGCATCAATGTGTATTTTCTTACATACATAACGATCTTTGCCGTATCGATCCTTCTTGTGGCTTTCGACGGCAAGGATTTTACGACCACGGTGACCGCGGTCATAGCAACTTTCAATAATATAGGACCGGGACTGGAGATGGTTGGACCGGTCGGGAATTACTCCCAGTTTTCCGCTTTCGCCAAGTATGTCCTGATGTTTGATATGCTTGCAGGCAGGCTGGAGCTCTTCCCCATGCTCCTGATCTTCATGCCGATGACTTGGAGAAGGCAGAGATAGAAGGGGCCATTATTTCGTCAGGCATTTAACTGGACTATAATTCACACCAGAAGCGGGTCCTGTCTGACAGGGCGCCAGTCGCTCGCCACGATGGCATCCCATATCTCCGATATGGGATAGTCGCTCAAACAGTCCTCGACGCTTCAGGAAAGCCTTCGCGTCTGCG
>JAILLI010000083.1 GCA_024693225.1 Lachnospiraceae bacterium | reverse complement strand
CGATCGCCCTGACAGCGATGCCGCAGGCTCCTACGAAGATAATGTCATATCTGTTTTCAAAACCCCTTCTTACAAAATCATCGAGCCCTATCGCATAAAATCCGTCATCCGGTCCGTATCCTGCCTTCTTTTCACAAGGATCAGTATCATCCGTCCCGGCAGTCATACAGATATATGGCTGCGCGCATTCCATACCGGCTTCGGCAAATCCCTCATTCAGTTTCTTTATCAGCTTTCTGCCTTTTAAGGAAAAGCATATAATAACTCTTGTCATTTTATAAAATGTCGTATCTGTTATTTTATTGTGTTATTTAATTTTGCCGTCATCTGTCCGGGCCGTTTCCGGCCCTTGTCCATTTCCTTCGGAAACCCTGAAAGCCGTCGAAAATCCGGGGTCGTAGAGCTTGGACCTGTTATAATTCGCGTGTGTTATTATATCACCTACGATAACAGTTGCTGTTTTTGTGATCCCCTCTTTTTCCGCCTCCCCGGCAAGGTCTCCCAGGCTGCACACAAGTATCTTTTCATCCGGCCATGTAGCCTTGTATACAAGGGCTGCGGGGGTGTTTTCATCAAGTCCGCCGTCCATCAGGCGCTCTGTAAGCTCATAAAGCATCCCGGCGCTCAGATATATGGCCATGGAAGTCTTATGGGCAGCCAAAAGCTCTATGCTCTCACTTTTTGGAACTCCGGTTACCCCCTCCATCCGGGTGATGATGAGGGTCTGGGTCAGTCCCGGAAGGGTATATTCTATATCAAGGGCTGCCGCCGCCCCGAAACAGGCGCTGACTCCGGGACAGGATTCATATCCTGCACCATTGGCATCAAGTATGTCCATCTGCTCCCTGACGGCTCCGTATATGGACTGGTCCCCGGTATGAAGCCTCACTACCTTCTTCCCCTCATTGTTGGCGGTTAACATAACTTCCATAACCTCCTCAAGGGTCATCTTTGCACTGTTATATATGGTCGGATCCTTTCGGGCATAGGACAGGATATCGGGATTAACAAGACTTCCCGCATATATTATGACATCTGCTTCCTCTATCAGCCTCTTGCCCCTGACCGTTATAAGGTCCGGTGCCCCAGGGCCTGCACCTACAAAATATATCATGCCCTCTCCTTATCTTTCCCCCGGCTCTTCATACGGGTCTTCCTTTGGATCTTTCTTTGGATAATTCATCCCCATCCTCCACGGCTCTTCATACGGGGCTTCCTTTGGACCTTTCTTTGGAAAATCCATCCCCATCCTCCACGGCACTTTCATCAGGACAGATCCCGGCTCATGAGTCCGGCCGCATTTTGGCTTTCGCAGACTATACCGTAACTGTTCAGAAAGATAATAAAGCCCGTTTCCATATCTTCTGCACGTCTGTGAAGATAGTATTCCATCCTCTCTCTTATATATCCGTATGTACCGGTCTCTATGCCCGCATCCAATATGCACTTATGTGCTTCTTCCGTAGTAACACAGTCAAGGATCCGGCCTGCTGTCTCTGCCGATGCCCCGCCTCTTATGGCTGCTGACGCCATAAGTTCCATCCTGCAGTCGGCCTCTTTTGAATGTGTGTTCATTATCCCGCCCGATATCTTTATGAGCTTACCCAGGTGTCCGACCAGGACCAGACCCTCATATCCCATCTGTCTTGCCATATCTATGGTATGGCCTATATAGTTTGAACATTTCACGGCCCCATCAAGGTCATATCCGTAGCCTTCCTTAAGAAAGGACCGGCCGTAATTACCGCAGGTTACGACTGCCGTCCGGCTTCCCAGCTCATACTTCTGCCTGAGGGATATCCTGATGGTCTCTATAAGAGCTTTTGTGCTCATGGGTTCTACCAGTCCGCTGGTCCCGATTATGGATATGCCGCCTTCTATACCAAGCTTCGGGTTAAAGGTCTTTAAGGCAACAGCCTCTCCCCCGGGGGCTGATATCTCTATTGTAATGGATGATATGCATTCGTTATCGTCCATCACTGATCTTACCTCTTCTTCTATCATAAGACGTGGAACGGTATTGATGGCCCAGTCTCCGACCTTACGGTCAAGTCCCGGCCTGGTGATGCGGCCTATTCCCCTGCCACCCTTTATGATGACCCGGGATGATCCGTCATCTGAAAGGCTTGCCTTCGCATATATGAGCATTCCCGCAGTGACATCGGGATCGTCGCTTGCCGGTTTTCTTACCGCACAGCTTACGGTATCAGACATGTCGATATCCGTTATATCTGCAGAAAACTCCTTGCCCGAAGGGGTCATGATGCTTATATGATCCGTCCTTTGCCCCGTAAGGAGCATAAGGGTCGCCGCTTTTGCACAGGCAGCGGCACAGCTTCCGGTGGTAAATCCGTATCTCATTCCTTTTCCTTCGTATATAAAAGGGCGTTCATTATGGCTGCGGCCACATTGCTCCCGCCTTTTCTCCCTTTATTTCCTATATAATGAATATCTCTTTCCAGGATCAGGTCCTTTGCGGCCTCCACGTTCACAAATCCGACCGGTACCCCTATGACAAGATCCGGGATCCGCTCTTTTTTGTCATAACGGTCGCAGATGGCAAGAAGGGCCGTGGGTGCATTACCGACAACATATATGACCGGTCCGGTCAATTGCATGGCTTTTTCCAGTGAGACCATGGCTCTGGTTACCTGACGGCGGGAAGCTTCCGCAGCCACCTCCTCATCAGCCATAAAACATACTGCCCTGCAGCCAAAGCTTTCTGCTTTCTTCTTATTTATACCTGCAAGTGCCATGTTGGTATCCGTGACTATGGTCGCCTTTTCATCAGTCAGACGGTCGAATACGGCAACAGCCCCCTCCGATATCCACATGCTTTCTGCATATTCAAAATCGGCTGTGGTATGTATGCACCTTTTTATAAGGTGGATTATTCTCTCCTGCACCCTCTGATCAGGCAGATCTTCCACCTTTTGTGCCCCGTTTACCACAAGGGCTTTTCCGGCAAGCTCTTCTCCTATTATCTCAAAGCTCCTTCTTTCTATGTCCTGCGGAAGGATGTGTTCCGGCATATTTTTCATCCCAGTATTTCTCTTATCTTGTCCTTTACCAGCATAGCGAGCTTCTTATGTCCCTCCGGGTCAAGATGCAGATGATCCGCCTTGCCTGCCTCTATCTGATCCGTAGCATTAAGGAAGTCACACTTAAACTGCTCGGCCACCAGCTTATACCATTTAGCAAGCTCTCTGGACCTTTTGACCGAACCGGTCGAACTGAAAAATTCTGCAAAATATGATTCCTCGAAGGGCTCTGACATGGCCGGAGGTGCTATGACCAGTATCTTCATGTCCGGACAGGAGATATAGTTCTCACAATAGCCCCTTATCTTCGTCAGCATGGTCATAAGGGAACCGGCTATATCCCCGGCAGGAAGATTGAACTTGATCTTGAGGTCATTTGTACCCAGCATTATGATAAGAAGGTCGGGTCTTTTTGTCTCGAGCATGGGAAGGACATAATCCATTCCGCATTTGGTACCTCCCTCCCAGGGGTCATCATTTGCTATGGTCCGTCCGTTCTGACCTTCCTCGAAGATCTCATACTGATCACCCAGTTCATTTTTCAGGATCCCGGGCCAGCGGGTATCGCTGTCAAACCTTCCTCCGGTCACCGGATCGTATCCGTAGGTATTGGAATCGCCAAAACATACTATCTTCTTTTTCATTTTTCGCTTTTCTCCCTTCTCGTATGTGCTTTTATTACTTTGTCCTGTTTCAGGGCCTTTGCGGCCCCTTTTCCTGCTTTCATTCACCTCCTGCCGGGAATTTTCCTATCTCATCAATGAGCCTTTCGTTATCCTCCCGGCTCCTTATCCCTACCCTGTACCAGGCCCGGCCCTCATGACCTTTTATCATATCCTCACATCTTCTGATCAGGATCTTTTGGGCAAGAAGCCACTCATACAGGCCGGCCGGTCCATTAAAGAGGAGAAAAAGGCTGTTTCCTTTAATGACCCTAAAGCCCATACGGGCAAGTCCTTCCTCCATAAAAGACCTCTCTCTTCTTATCATATCAAGAGATGCACTGTAATAGGACGGATCCTTTGACAGAAGAGCGCATCTTTTCATCACAGCCTCGGACAGGGCAGGCAGGTTCCATTCCGGAAGCTCTTTTATGACCCTCTCTATATTCTCCGGCCGGCTTATGATATGGCCCATCCTGATCCCGGGCAGGGCGAAGCTCTTGGTATATGATCTTACCATGTAGAGCTTTTTGTACTCATCTGTCATATGAGCCGTTCTCATTCCGGGTCCGCCCTCAAGTCCTGAAAGGTATTGGTACTTGTCCGATATCATCAGAAAGCTCTCATCCATTATGACCCATATATCAAGGTCCTGCGCCCTGTTAAGCAGACAGGTCAGAACCTTCTCATCTATGTTTTTTCCAGCCGGATTATCCGGGTCGGCCACTATGATAAGATCAAGGTCATCTGTCAGCTTATCGGCAAATTCTTCCGTGAGGGCAAAGTCATCTTCCTCTTTAAGGTCATATGCCGTAACACGGCAGTTTTTCGCGGCTTTTAAGGCATGTTCATAGCCCGAAAAGCAAGGTCTTGGGATCAGGACCTTACGCGGAGAAATGCTCTGTACTGCACTCATGAGTAGTTGCGAAGCTCCGCATCCGGCATATAAAGAACCGGCTTCAACCCCTTCGGCTTCTGACAATACCTCCCTTAAGGATCCCTGATCCGCCTCGGGATAATGGTCCGCCCCCTCAAGTCCTCTCCTTACAGCCTCCCTGTAACCTGACGCCACATATTCCGCAGCCGGACCATTGACCCGGCCCTTAAGGCACATCATATGATAAGGATTGAGATTTACCGAAAAATCAATATCAACATCATTATTATATATATCACCGCCGTGCATAAAGCCTCCGAAGCAAACATGAGCCGAATGGTATATTTAATATCTTCCGGACTTATCTCCCTTATATGATCTCCTATATAGGGCTTTTTTACAAGGATCCCTCCATAATAGGCATCCCCCGCAAGCCTTAGTCCCAGGGCTCCGGCACAGGCACTTTCGGTCTGGGCCGAGTTCGGGCTCTTATGCTCCCTCCTGTCCCGTTTCCATATAAGATAAGCCCTTTTTCCGTCATAAACCTTCTTATTAAGAAGGCAGGCGGCACCTATCATAAACATTGCACCCAGTCTTGAGGGAATGAGATTAAAGAGGTCATCGGCTCTCGCAGCCCATCTGCCGAAATATTCGTAAGTCTCGTTATGATATCCTATCATGGAATCCATGGTATTTACGGCTTTGTATGTCATACCCAGGATGGGGCCTCCCGCTGCTGTATAAAGAAGAGGAGCGATCACACCGTCGCAGGTATTTTCCGCCACTGTCTCAACGGCCCCTCTTATGATCCCCTTTGGGTCAAGCCTCTGTGTATCCCGTCCGACTATCATGGACAGGCATTTCCTGGCCCTTATCAGCTTCTCATCATGAGGATTTTCTCCATCTTCTGTCTTCTTTACGGCATCATAAACCTTCATGCTCTCATCGCGAAGTGAGCCGGCAGCAAGTATGTAGTAAGTCAGTAAGGCCTCTGTAAACAGGCCTGTATAGCGATTTATCTTATATGCACATATGAGCAGGGCGGCTGTGACTAGCGCTGAAACTGATGTAACAACAGTCCACAGGACGGCTCCCCTTACCTGGGTTCTTCCTTTCCCCCGGCTTTCATGTCCCGCATTCAGACGCCTTTCAAGAAAAGACGTCAGTCCTCCTATCGCCCTTATGGGATGGGGGAGCTGCGCCGGATCCCCGAAAAGGATATCAAGTCCGATCCCCAGGCCCAATGCGATCATATGTAAGATCAGATATTCTCTCATTTTCCGTTTCTATCGTAAGGTCGTAGCCTTCAAGGTTTTTCACCTGGAAATCATAAGGGCTTCTTCTTGTAAGTGCACTCATGATGGCCATTATGATCCCACCGTGACATATGATGGGGAAACATCCCTTATCATCCGCCTCTTTTACCACCCTGTAAAAGCCGGACATGGCTCTCTTTGTAAAGTCCTCCATACTCTCTCCCCCGGGAGGCTTCATCTTTCCGCCCGATGAGATCCAGTCATGGTAATCTTTATCATCCTTCAGATCATCATAGGTCTTACCCTCAAATGTTCCAAAGTCCATCTCCCTGAACCCTTCATCCGCCTCTATATCATGGCCCTCAAAGAGAAGTTTTGCCGTATCATATGCCCGCCTTAATGGGCTTGAATAGACCTTTCTGACAGGCCCGAAAGGCAGGGGACCCATTTTTCTTATATATTCGACAGTCTCAGGGCATAGAGGCTCGTCAGTCCTGCATCCCGCGTATTTTCCGGACCCGTTCGAACCTGTGGCCCCATGACGTATGAGTATGATCCTCTTCTTCATTGTATTATGTTAACCACCTCAAGGTGTACAGACAGGCAAGGACACAAATGGCAAAGACCTCACTTACCGTGACATAGTATCCGGCTGTATCACCGCTTACCCCACCGAAGTTCTTCAATACCATCCTTTTGTATATAAGGGTAAAGAAGATACCGGCACCCATAAGGGTTATGGCGGACCACATATCAGTATAAGCGACATAGGCATAAGCGGCAATAAGCTGGATAAAAAGAAAGATCTTAACAGGCAGCCCCGCATTTTTTGCCTCTTTTGCCAGCATGCCCTCATCCTTTGCCTTTTTGATACATACTGATGTAAGGCCGGCTCCACACCTGGATATGATAAAGACAGCGCATACGACAGGGTAGAGTCTGAGGCCCTGTACGGTCTCCAAATGGGTAATAAGTCCTAAACCCACGAGTGTGAAGAGCCCGCAGATCACAAGATC
>JAILLI010000081.1 GCA_024693225.1 Lachnospiraceae bacterium | reverse complement strand
GACTTTTCCGGCACGACCTCAAGAGGGTTGACATAGAAGAAATGCCTCCCGTCAAGGGCCATTCCCGCAAGCGCGGTATTATAGAGGGCTCTTTCCATGACATCGGCGTATTCTGCTTTTGATTCCACCTCAAGCATCCGTCCCGCAAAAAATATCAGGCCTATGGAAGCGCAGGTTTCACAATACATGGTATCGTTCGGAAGATCGTAATCCAGCGTAAAGGCTTCTCCTATTACAGTCGATCCTATACCGCCCGTTATATACATCCTTCTGTCTACTATGTTTCTCCATATCTTCCTGCATGTATCCGCAAGTACTTCATCTTTTTTTGTTGCTGCCAGATCTGCAAGCGCGGTGCTCATATATACCAGCCTTACCGCATGTCCCTCTGCGGTATCCTGTTGTAAAAGAGGCTTGTGCATCTGATAATACCTGAGCGGGAATCTGTAAAGACCGGATATGAGCGGATCCCTGTTTTCTTCCTTAGCCTGTCTGATAAAGAATTCCGGATCCTTTCCCCTCTCTCGCAGGAAGAACTCAGCTGTCTTGAGGTAATCTTCGCGTCCCGTAAGATGGTAGAGTCTCATAAGTCCGATCTCTATCTCTTCATGACCGTCAACTCCCTTTATCTTTCCTTCTTCATCGCCGAATGTGGCACATATATGATCCGCAAGCTTTTCGGCAATATCTATTACCTTATCGTTTCCGGCAGCTTCATGATATGCGACCGCCGCTTCAATAAAGTGTCCCGCACAATACAGCTCATGGCTCTCACCCAGTCTCTTATACCTGCGGTCCGGTTCCATGATCGTAAAATATGTGTTCAGATAGCCGTCATCCTGCTGGGCCTCGCTTATGAGATCCACAAGATCATCAGCGGTCTTCTTCAGGTCATCATCCCATTCGTATCTTAAGGAATAAGCCGCAGCCTCAAGCCATTTATAAACATCACTGTCCTGGAAGACCCACCCGTAATGGTCTCCTTTGGCCCTTCCGGCGGCGATCCTGAGGTTTGCGATCGCGTGGCTCTTTTCATTGGGAATGAATGCGTCATCCCTCTCTTTTTCTATATTGATATCTATTGCATCGTTGAGTACGGCCCACTGATATGGGATCATCTCGCGCTTTACAAGGCTGCGGTACCTGTTCCAGAATTTGTCGCTTATCTTTACTTCGCCTCTCATGTGGATCCTTTCTGTTGGTAAAAAGGGGCAGAGATATCTCTCTGCCCCGTAACTAATGTACTATTACTGACCGAGTATAGAGTCGATCGTTGCCTGTGCCTCTGCCGCAGCATCTGCAGGCTGGCTCTCTCCTGTTATGACTTTGTTGAAAGCAAGTGAGATAGCATCAGATATATCCGGCCACTCGGGAAGAGGTCCTCTTGCATTTGCATACTGCATCTCATCTACAAATACCTGGTAAACGGCATCACCCTTGAACTGATCCTTTGCGATCGTAGAGTCTGATGAGATATATCCCATGTGATCCATCATGTACAGGCATGTATCCTTGCTGGTAGCGTACTGAAGGAATGCAATGGCTGCTTCTTCATTTCCGCCCGCGATGACCGCATAGTTCTCTCCGCCAAGACCTGAAGCCTGCTGTTTATCCTGAGGTATGGGTGCAACGTTCCACTTAAGATCGGGAACTTCCTGGCGCATAGTGGGGATCTGCCATGTTCCGTTGATCATCATTGCAAGGTTGCCGGAGATGAACTGATTCATGGTGTCGCCCTGTGTCCAGTTGATGGCTTCCTTGGGGAAAGCTCCGGATTCAACGAGGCTTTTTTCAAACTCAAGCGCTTTGATACCGCCTTCTGAATTGATCTCGTAAGATGTCTGACCAGTTGACCATACCCAGGGAAGGAAGTTGAAGGTTCCTTCTTCGTTCTGAAGTGCACAGTGTGCAAATCCGTACACATTATCCTTTGTTGTCTTCTTGGCCACATCGAGAAGTTCATCCCATGTTGTGGGAACTGAGCAGCCTGCCTCTGCAAGCATGTCTTCATTATAGAAAAGTACCAGGTCGTTGCTTCCAAAAGGAACCCCGTATAATCTTCCGTCAAGCGTACATGAATTAACAGGACCCGGATAATATGTGCTGACATCAAATCTGTCTGTTATGTCTGCGAAGATCCCCATTGCCGCATATGAGGCATGATCGGGATTGTCAAGAATGACGAGGTCGGGAAGTTCTCCTGCCGATGCTCCTACAGACAGCTGCTTCTTGAAGTCTGCGAAAGGAACGTACTTGGCCGAAACTTTGATCTTGTCCTGCTGACCGTTGAATTCCTGGATGATGTGGTCGAGTGCTTCCTGATGACCTGCTGTCTCCCAGTAATACCAGATGGTCACATCACCTGCTGCATCAGCCGATGCCGGAACAGCCTCTTCGCTGCCTGCGGCTTCCTCTGCGGGTGCTGCATCTGCTGCCGGTGCTGCATCTGCTGCCGGTGCCGGTGCTACTGCGGCACATGCAGAAAGTGCTGCCGATAAAACAACGGCACTAAGAAATGTTGCAAATAGTCTCTTTTTCATAAATACCTCCTTCATAAAGGGCTGTTTTCTTTACGAGTTCATTATCTGTCCGAAGGTCATAACATAAAACTCAAGAAAACTAAAAAAGGGGGAATAATCTAATCTGATTTGATACTGTATGGAATACTGATGATTATCCTGGTCCCTCTCTCACCCGGTCTTTCCACGCGCATTTTCCCGTTTTTGGCGTAATACATCTCAAGTCTCGTGGCAGCATTTCTCATACCTATCCCGGATCTTGATCCGCCATCTTCATAAATCCCCCGGTTGATCTTATCCATCAGTTCGTCATCCATACCGGGACCGTTATCCTCTATCCTTATCTCTACCATGTCATCATTTCTTTCCATATAAAGATTGAGCTTAGCATCCGGGCTTTCTTTTTCAAATCCGTGAACGATGGCATTCTCGACAAAAGGCTGCAGAAGGAGCTTGTGTATCCTGGCCTCCTGAACATCGGGAGCTACAAATATGGAACATGCAAATCTGTTCTTCATGCGGAACTGCTGCAGGTATATATACTTCTTCAGCCATTCGGCTTCCTCTCTTATGAAAACTTCTGCATTGCTGTTGACTATGGCATAACGGAGTATCGTGGCAAGCGAGCTGATGGCATTGCTTATATCATATTCATCCCTGTCGATCGCCATCCAGTTGATGGTATCAAGTGTATTGTACAGAAAATGCGGATTGATCTGGGCCTCCAGGGCAACTATCTGGGCTTCCTGCTGTCTGGTTATGGCTTCATTGAGTTTTCCAAGCATATCGTTGAAACCGTCGGCAATGGTCTCGATCTCCACCGGCATATCAGCATCCTTATATATACGTACGGACATATCCCCATCCCGGGCCTGCATCATTCCTTCCACTATTTTTCTCACCGATGCCAGCAGGTTTTTGGACATCTGCGTGGACATAAATACCGCTGCCGTGATGATGGCTATACCCAGCAGCAATATCAGATAGAGCTGCCTTTGCTGCGATATGAGAAAGCTGCTCATATCGGTAAAGTTCACTATATCCCATCCCAGCTCTTCATCATGTAACACATATGTACCGAAGGCGGAGGATCTTACTTCTTCAATACCCTTATAATACTGTTCGTAATCCTTCCCTCTTTCTTCTTCATCCCTTTCCATAACCGTGATGACCTGGCCGATCCTGTCATTATCTCCGCCAAAGGTTATGATACGGCCCTTATCGTCCACGATAAAATTGAACACTTTTCCATCCTGCACATAGCTTTTGCATACGCTCTGCAGAAAATCCTCATCTATGCTCAGGATCGCCACTCCGCATTCCTTGTCCAGATTTTTGTAGTCGATGATCCTGTGCGCAATATGGATCAGGTAAAAATCCTTGTTGGCAAAGTTGGTTCCGTACTCGGTCGGAAAGATATGAGTATCGTAATCCTTTATGACATCCCGGTAGAGGCCCTCTGACCCCAGACTGAACCCGTCCATCCATGAGCTGCGGTATGTTGCCGGTGTCATCTGCTCATAGGTTACTACCTGACCGCCGGGGGTGATGACGGTTATGGCTCTTATATACTCTTTGGAATACAGAAGTGCGCTCAAAACCCTTCTCATCTGATTGACGGTAACGGCCTCATCTGTTCCCCGATCCAGGTCATCTATCCATTTGACCATGGAATCATCCGTATATATCTGATAAAGAAGGTCTTCATATGATCCCAGCCATATGTTCAGATTGTTATCAAGCTGGCCCAGATTGGAAAGGGACATGACCCTCATGTTCTCACGAAGGGTCCTGGAGATGTTGGCAAATGAAAATATCTCGATTATGATGATCGGAATGATGGAAGTTATGATGAATATTCGGATAAGTCTGTTTTTGATGCTTGTCTTTTTCATATGGTATGGCGGCAGGAAATGCCGCATCAGCTACAGATGAAGCCTGAACATCAGGGCGATGGTTACAATTCCGGGAGATATCGCCATGATATCTCCCGTTTATTATCATAATACCCTGTAATGCTGCTTTCAAGAGCTCCTTATCCTTTTACCGCTCCGTTTGTCATTCCGCTGATAATATACTTCTGCATGAAGATAAAGATAAGCGTTACCGGAATGATGGCAACTATAGCGAAGGCGGTAAGGTAACTCCACTTGGTCCCGTACTGGCCCATGAAGTTGAAAATACCTGCTGTTATCGGTCTTTTCTCCTGATCCAGGATGAAGGTCATGCCGTATGCCAGATCTCCCCAGGCATACAGGAAAGAGAATATGGCACATACTATGACTCCCGGTTTTGCCACCGGTATGAGTATCCTTATAAAGGCAGACCACCTGGTGCAGCCGTCTATATAGGCAGCTTCCTCAAGTGCTTTGGGTATGGAAGCAAAATAGTTCTTGAGGATCAGTACCGAAAAAGGGATCCCGATGGTGGCATCCGCCAGTATGGCAGCTCCCCATGTATTATACATGTTCATGTTACGGAACATGATAAACATCGGGGTAAGAAGAACGGATACGGGCAGCATCTGTGTTACCAGAAAACCCAGCAGCATGGCCTTCCTTCCCGCAAACCTGTATCTTGCTATCGCATACGAAGCAGGCACGGCCAGAATGACTGCTATCAGCATGGCCCCCGTTGAGATCATGAAACTGTTAAAGAAGGACTTGAACATGTTAAAGTCCCCGGTCTCGATCTGGGCCGCATAAGATCTTGTGTTCAGTTCATGCGGGTACCATGTCGGCGGTATCTGGAATATCTCTTTTTCCGTCTTGAAGGATGTGACAAGGGTCCAGAAGAGCGGGAAAAGAAGAACGATCAGTATTATGATCGATACTGCGCACAATATGGCGTTTACTTTTTTGCTTGGTCTTTTCTCATCCATCTGTCAGTCCTCCTCTCCCTGCATTGTTATCTTAAGATATATCATTCCAACCAGCAGCAGTATCAGGAACAGGACATTTGCCACGGATGATCCCTTGCTGTACTGGAACATGTCGAATGAAAGCTTGTACGAATATGTTGAAAGAAGGTGCGTGGAATTGACAGGCCCACCCTCAGTCATGACATATACCAGATCATAAACCTTGAAGGTGTATATGAAACCAAGAACCAGTACCGATTCAATGGTCGGGCGAAGGAGGGGCAGGGTGATCCTTGTCAGCTTCTGCCATCCGTTAGCTCCGTCCACGGAAGCACTTTCATAGAGTTCCTGGGGAATGGTCGTAAGTCCTGTGGAGATCAGTATGGTGTTAAAAGGGATCCCTATCCAGACATTTGCAACGACCACGGCTATCATGGCTGTCCCGGGCGTTGTGAGCCATTCAATGTTTTCCTTGATAAAGCCGGCAGACTTTAAGATGAAATTGATAATACCCACATCCGTTGAGAACATGAACTTGAACATAAGGGCTGTGACCGTCATGGGCATCATCCACGGGATCATGGTCAGACCCCTGACCGGTTTTGAAAACGAGAAATTCCTGTTAAAGAGCAGAGCCAGAAGAAATCCTATAAGGAACTGGAATATCAGACAGGCTATGGTAAATGTCAGGGTGTTTACCATGGCTTTTCGGAAAACTTCATCCCCAAATATGGCTACATAATTATCAAGGCCTATAAATGCCTTCTGTCCTTTTACCAGATTCCTTACCGATACATTCTGCAGGCTGAGGATTATGTTGCTGATTATGGGATAGCCCACAAAGATCATCATGTAGATGAATGCAGGCAGGATAAAGACCAATCCGATGTTATCATAATGGAAAAATTTTTTTAGGCTTTTCATGCTTCCCCCTGAATATCTTCAATATCTTTATATGTCATCGTATACATCTTATTGGATTTGCGAAGGACAATAAATATGACAAATCTAAAAAAGGGGGAAAAATCTAATCCGTATTGTATGTCTTATTTGGATGCTTTCCTGTAATCACCCGGAAGCTGTCCCGTCGTATCCCTGAAGACCTTGCTGAAATACTTGGGATCCGAGTAGCCGACCCTGTCGGCGATCTCATACAGCTTTAAAGAAGTGCCTATGAGCAGTTCCTTGGCCTTCTGTATCCTGTAATTCTTGATATACGTACTGAATGTAACGCCGGTTTCTTTATGAAAGCGGGTCCCAAGATATTCCGGAGTGATGTTCAGCCGGGAGGCTATCTCATCCAGGGTTATGCCCGTCTGATAGAATTCACTGATCATGCTCTTGGCCCTTTTTATGGTAAGATCATCGGAATTTGATTCATCTTCGTCGGAAACAAGGATATCTCTTATAATATCGCACACGTCTTTAAGCTCCCGGCGCATCCTGGCATTCATGATCTGCTCGAGGAGCTTCTGCTGCCTGATATTACCTGCTTTCTTATTGCCTATATCCTTTAATGTCTCAAGCGCTGCCCAGATAAAGCGGACATAGCTTTCTTTTATCTCGCGGGGATCATATACATTGCCGTCCCTGAAATGATCAGCAAAGGATAACAGTATTTCCTCTTCCTTTTCGTGATCGGAAGCGCATATGGCAGACTTCATCCTGGCCTCCAGATCCTGGGGATATATGCACATGGATGTCTGAACCTGGGTTATCTTGGGATATGAAATGAGCACATTGTCTTCAAAGGACAGATTCCAGTCCATATAGGGAAAAAGCCTGTCAAGACCGCTCTTTATCTGTGTCAGGGAAGAAACTGCCGTATAGCCGATGGCTGCATGTTCGGTAAATGTGGTCAGGAGCTGATACTGGACCCACCGTTCCAGGTCCGCAGCAGATGCACAGTTATATACCACAGCCACTACCGAGTTCAGGTACTCGATATCAAGGATGCAGTGACCCGTCCCCTCATAAAGAGACAGGGAATGGCTCAGGGAAGCCCTGACAGAACCCGCTTCCTTGTCATACTGGCTGCCCATATATGCGACAATCAGGATGAAGTCCCTGTCTGTCGAGATATCATAGTTATTATAGAGATATGCTCTTGTATCTTCATCTGCCTGAAGCCTTCCTCCGATGATCTCGCGCATTATCTGATCAAGAGTCCCGACCTTCTCGGGTTTTTTACGGTTGTCTTCCGCGATCTGGCGTTTTATGTTTTCGAGTGCATTTGTAAACTCATTAAGATTAACGGGTTTTAAGAGATATTCTGTAACCCCCATCTTCATGGCTCCCCTTGCATACTCGAACTCGGAATATGCGCTGAGGACTATGGCCTTTGCCATATAGCCTTCTTCATATATGGTCTCAAGCATCTCAAGACCATTCATTTCAGGCATCTGGACATCGGTGATTATCAGATCGGGATCAAGCTCCCTGCACATCTTAAGACCCTCAAGTCCGTCACCGGCCTCTCCGACTATCTCATATTCCGGGTCGATCTTGTGCAGCAGCTTCTGTATACCTTCCCGTATACGTATCTCGTCTTCAGCAATAAGTATCCGCATAAAAGTCATCCTTCCTCATTGTCATCATCATATCACAAAAGAAGCGGCCACAAAATGCGGTCGCTTCCTTTTAACAGGAACTGTACCTGTCCACCCGAGATCCTGATGTACTTATACACCCAGAGGATTGGACGGGATCAGTCCGGCCTGCCTCATCTCCTTGATGGTGACAGTACTCAGATATGCTTCGGGATTACCCTGGGTGTGAAGGTAATTAGCCTCAAGAGCTTTCCACTGATCCTTGGTAAGAACAACCTTCTCACCTACCTTATCCGTAAAGGTAACGTTTCCCTTGTCGTCTACCGGATATCCGTAAGATGTTGTTCCTACTAACCTGCCTCCGCTGACCTGTTCCAGATTTTCACTGCTTATAGCTTTCTTATCCATCATGATCTCCTTTCAACGCTTGCGACCGCTTTTAGCAGTCATTTATTTTACGTTATGATGATAACATGTATATTGTCACAGAAATGTCACATTTTTTCAAGATGTTGTATGAAAAAAAAACAAAACTATACTATTATATTGAGAGTCCCTTCACCTATGGCCTTTACATGGTCATCGATGACCGCGAACACTATCTCCATTTCATAGTCGGGATTATTGTTTATAAAGTCACGACAGGCCTGAATGGCTTTCTTCCAGGCTTTTTCGACGGGATATCCGAAGATACCGGCTGATATGAGTGGAAAACCTATTGAATGCAGCCCCTTTTCCTTTGCCAGAAGAAGTGACTGCTTATATGCACTGTAAAGAAGCTTGGGCTCATTATGGTTACCGTCAATATATCTGGGGCCGACAGCATGTATCACATACTTTGCAGCCAGGGCAAAACCCGGGGTTATAACGGCCCCACCCTCGTCGCAGTGCCCTATCTTATTGCAGGCCTCTGTCATCTGCGCGGCACCCGCATCATTAAAGATGTGCCCGCAGACACCTGCACCCTGCAGAAGCTGTGAATTGGCCGCATTAACGACAGCGTCCGTTGCCAGCTTGGTGATACCCGTTTTCTTTATCGTGATACTGCTCATGCTGCCACCTCCCAAACTTACTGTTCAAGGACATTTTAATGGTATTTACAGCTCATGTCAAAGAGAGCCGGCCATCTTTTTTATGTATTCTCCGACATGAACGGGAGCTTCTTTTCCATATTCTTCCATGATCCTGATTATGGCAGATCCGACAATGACACCGTCGGAGATCTTTGCCATCTTTGATGCCTGCTCCGGGGTGGATATGCCAAAACCGATGGCACATGGTACGTCCGTATTCTCGCGTATGATATCCACTATGGACCCCAGATCCGTATCTATGGTGGATCTTACCCCGGTAACCCCAAGGCTTGAAACAAGATAGATGAAACCACTTGCTTCCTTTGCTATCATGGCTATGCGGTCCTTTGATGTGGGGGCTATCATGGATATAAGGTCCACATCATATTTTTGGCAGACCGGCAGGAATTCCTCCTTCTCCTCGAAGGGAAGATCGGGAAGTATCAGACCGTCGATCCCGATATCCCTGCAGGTTTTGATAAAGTCTTCTGACCCATATGAGAAGATAACGTTAGCGTAAGTCATGAACACCAGGGGTATGGTTATATCCTTTCGCAGTCTTTTTACAAGTTCAAATACCCCATCCGTCGTGGTTCCTGCCGCAAGGGCGCGGATATTGGCCTTCTGTATGACCGGGCCTTCTGCCGTCGGATCGGAAAAGGGGATCCCAAGCTCTATAAGTGATGCACCGGCTGCCACCGCTTGCCGTACTATCTTTTCCGTTGTCTCAATATCAGGGTCACCGCAGGTTATAAAAGGTATAAAAGCTTTCTTTCCATCAAATGCTTTTCCTATCTTACTCACTGATATCCTCCCCTCTGTATCTGGCGATCGATGCACAGTCCTTGTCTCCCCGTCCGGATATGGTAATGACCATGATCTTATCTTTATCCATTTGAGGGGCGATCTTCATGGCATGGGCTACAGCATGGGCAGATTCGATGGCCGGGATTATGCCTTCCGTTTTTGCAAGATACTCAAATGCACACACCGCTTCCTCATCGGTCACAGGGACATACTCAGCCCTCTTTGTATCGTGAAGATAAGCGTGCTCGGGTCCTATGCCCGGATAGTCAAGTCCGGCCGATATGGAGTAGACCGGAGCGATCTGACCGTATTCATCCTGGCAGAAATAGGACTTCATCCCGTGAAAGATCCCCGGCCTGCCCGTGGCTATGGTAGCCGCCGTCTCAAAGGTGTCAACGCCTCTTCCGGCAGCTTCACACCCGATCAGTCTGACACCTTCATCTTTGATAAAGTCATAAAAAGTCCCTATGGCATTGGATCCGCCGCCCACACATGCGAGCACGGCGTCGGGAAGCCGTCCTTCCTTCTCTAATATCTGTGCCTTGATCTCGCGCGAGATGACAGACTGGAAGTCGCGCACTATCGTCGGAAATGGATGAGGCCCCATTACCGACCCAAGGCAGTAATGCGTATCATCTATTCTCCTGGTCCACTCTCTGAACGCTTCCGAAACAGCATCCTTAAGTGTCGCGGTCCCTGTTGTGACAGGAACCACCTTAGCTCCGAGCAGCCTCATCCTGTATACGTTAAGGGCCTGTCTTTCGGTATCCTCTTTGCCCATAAAGACAAGGCACTCCATACCGAACAGGGCTGCGGCAGTGGCTGTTGCAACCCCGTGCTGGCCTGCACCCGTTTCGGCTATGAGACGGGATTTACCCATCTTTTTAGCCAGAAGGGCCTGGCCAAGAACGTTATTTATCTTATGGGCCCCGGTATGGTTAAGATCCTCTCTCTTGAGATAGATCTTCGCCCCTCCAAGGTCTTTGGTCATCCTCTCGGCATAGTAAAGCCTTGAGGGCCTGCCGGCATAGTCGTTCAGCAATGCCGTAAGCTCTTC